>QMNM01000356.1 GCA_003647765.1 Candidatus Cloacimonadota bacterium | reverse complement strand
TGCTATTGTAATTATTGCTACGAGTATTTCATGCCTATGGGATTTTTTTCGCAGAAACTCGACTCGGGTTCTTTGAACTCGAGTCGGGTTTCACGGTTGTATAAGTATTCTGAGATGCTTTATTTAATAAATCATTCACCACTATTTCTGGGGGACTACCAAATTTTTTAGATACTTAATTTTACTTTGTCAACTTAATGAAAAGTATAGCATTACAAATCAAAATGAAACAAGGTAGATGTCTATGTTGAATAAGAAAGAAATGAGATATGTTGGGAAAAGTATCAATCGTTTTGATGCTTATAATAAGCTCACTGGTATAGCAAAATATACTGATGATATCACTCCTCCGAATTGTTGGTATGGACTAACTGTTCGTTCTACAATTGTATCTGGAACAATAGAAAAGATAATATTTTCTGATAATTTTGATTTTTCTAATATAACAGTTGTTGATTATAAAGATATACCAGGCACGAACCATTTGAAGATTATTCATAATGACCAGCCCTATCTTGCGGAAAAAGAAATTAAATATTATGGTGAGCCAATATTACTTTTAGCTCATCCTGATAAAGAATTATTAAAAGAGGCAAACAATCATATTAAGATAATATACGATGAGCAAGAGCCAGTTCTATCTATTGATGAATCATTACAGAAAAAATCACTCATTTTTCAAACGGATAATATTTTTGAACATATCACAATTAAAAAGGGTGATATTGATTTTGCTTTTTCCAATGCCCACAGGATAATTTCTGGTGAATATCGTACAGGTCATCAAGAGCAGGCATATTTAGAACCACAAGCAATGATTGCTGAATTTAGAGATAACAAACTGACTATCTGGGGTTCAATGCAATGTCCGTATTATGTCCATAATGCAATGAAGTCATTATTTAATCTTGATGATGAACATTTACGGATAATTCAGACGACTACAGGTGGTGCGTTTGGCGGAAAAGAAGATTTTCCTTCTTTACTTGCTGGGCATACTGCTTTACTTGCCTATAAGTGTGGACATCCAGTAAAGATTGTATATGATAGAGCAGAGGATATTGCATTTACAACAAAACGACATCCATCATTAGTCAATATAAAAACAGCGATTACAAGAGATGGAATAATATTGGGAATGGATATTGAGGTCTTATTAGATGGTGGAGCCTATTCTACATTAAGTCCAGTAGTATTATCTCGGGCTGTTTTACATGCTGGTGGAACATATCATTGTGATAATATAAAGATAGATGGTAAGGTCCTAGCTACAAATACACCTCCAAATGGTGCATTCAGAGGTTTTGGTGCTCCACAAGTCCTATTTGCTATTGAGTCCTGTATTGATAAAATTGCGAATACTCTCCATATTTCACCTATTGAAATTCGTCTGAAAAATCTATTACAGCAAAATGATACATTGCCTACGGGTCAAAATTTGGGTTTAGATGTTGCTTGTCAGAAAGTAATGGAAAGAGCATTAGAATTATCCAATTACAAAAATAAATTACAGCAATATAAGGAATTCAATGGTTCTCATAGGACAAAAAAGCGAGGAATAGGCATGTCATCATATTTTCATGGCTGTGGCTTTACTGGAAGTGGAGAATCGTTAATAAATACCGAAGTTAAACTAAGAGGAAATGAACAAGGAAAAGTGGAAATACTTGTGGCTAATGTAGAAATGGGTCAAGGTGTTCAAACAGTATTCAGACAAATTGTGGCTGAAGTATTGCAGATTTCCCCTGAATTGATTATTTATGATAATCCAAATACTGGTATTGTTCCTGATAGTGGGCCAACTGTTGCATCGCGAACTACAATGGTTGTAGGAAAAGTTTTAGAAGAGACAGCTCGTAAATTTAAGGATTATATCAGGGCTTTGGACAATTATTATAATGATATGGAATTCTCTGGTTTAATTAAGCAATATATTCAAGAGAATGGCACATTAGAAGTTGCTTCTCATTATCAGAAGCCACCAGATTTGAATTGGGATAAAAAGAACTATAAAGGTGATGCTTATGGCACTTATGCATGGGCTTGTGATGTAGCAGAAGTGGAAGTTGATTTACTTACAGGAGAAGTGAAAGTGATTAAATTAACAGCTGTGCTGGAAATTGGACAGCTTATAAATCCTCAATTAGCAGAGGGCCAGGTGCAAGGTGGTAGTATGCAAGGGATTGGTTATGCTATTTATGAAAATGAAGTGATGAAAAATGGTAAAATTCTCAATCCTAATTTTACAGATTACATCATTCCTAGTGCTATGGACTCACCAGAATTTGTTATAGAGTTTATTTCTGGTCATTATGCTTATGGTGGCTATGGAGCCAAAGGATTAGGCGAATTACCAATGAATGGTTCTGCTCCTGCTGTAACTAATGCTATTCAAAATGCTTGTGGTATTACTATAAATCAAATTCCAGTAACTCCGGAACGGATTTTGTCTTTAATTAAGCCACAAAATCACACAAGGCGTAGTGCGTAGAGCGTAGAGCGTAATGCGTAGTGCGTAGAGCGTAATGCGTAG
>QMNM01000042.1 GCA_003647765.1 Candidatus Cloacimonadota bacterium | reverse complement strand
TAATTACAGTGTCAAATCATAGCTCCGTAGGAGCGATATAAATCGCTTTAACCATTTTTACCCCTTATACTCATACGATTTTTCTACCACAGCAATTTTTGTATTTTTTTCCACTTCCACAAGGGCAAGGGTCATTTCTACCGATTTTCTGTCCAACTCTAACTGGTTTCCTTTTTATTGGCTTTTCAGCTTGTTTTTCATTAACAGCAACCATTTCTGTATCTGAATTAGAAAATGCAGATGTTGTATCATACGAAAAATTTATCACTTCTGGTTCTTTGATAACTTCATAATGCCTCATTGGATATAATGTGAACACATCAGTAATAACATTTTCCTCAATCCTTTTGATTAAAGCATTAAAAAGTTCAAAGCTTTCCTTTTTATATTCTATAAGTGGGTCTTTTTGAGCATAAGCTTGCAATCCAATCCCTTCTCTTAATCTATCCATTTCATAAAGATGGTCTTTCCATTCCTCATCAACTACTTTAAGAACCACATATCGTTCTAATTCTCTCTGTTGTTCTGGAAAAAGCGATTCCTTCTTTTCATACTCTTTTTTCAGTAAAGAGAATATGTTCTCAGCCAATATCTCTTTTGTCATCCTTTGTTCTATAATATCGTTTGGGTTCAGTTTTATATGTAATTTATGATTGAACCATTCAGTTATCTCTTCAATTGGCCAGTCCTCTGGATAGATTTCTTCTTGTATAAACTCATCTATTTTGTGAGATATAATATCTTGCATCATCTCAATAATTTCATTTCGTAAGTTCAATCCTTTCAGCACATTTCTTCTATATGAGTAAATGACTTCTCTTTGTTGATTCATTACATCATCATATTTAAGCAGTTGCTTTCTGATTTCAAAATTATGTGCTTCAACTTTTTTTTGAGCATTTTCAACTGCTTTTGACATCCATGGATGTTTAATGGACTCACCATCTTTTAGTCCAAGTCGTGCCATCAAACCAGCAATACGGTCAGAGCCGAAAAGACGCATCAAATCATCTTCAAGCGATAGATAAAACCTTGATGAGCCAGGGTCACCTTGTCTTCCACTTCTGCCCCGTAATTGCCTATCTATTCTTCTGCTCTCATGCCGTTCTGTTCCAATAATATGCAATCCACAAGGCACATTTGCTTTACACATTTCCGGTGATCCCGGAGCATTTTCCCCAGCATCCTGACAATCCCCTTCACATTTAATATAACATTTCTTACATTTTACAACTCCATTGCCAAGCTTAATATCAGTTCCACGCCCAGCCATATTAGTTGCAATAGTCACTGCTTTGGCCTGTCCTGCATCTTTTACAATATTTGCTTCCTGCTCATGATATTTAGCATTTAATACGCTATGATTTATGCCTCTTCTTTTTAATGCACGACTTAATGTTTCTGATACTTCTACTGATATAGTCCCAACTAAAACAGGTCTATTTTGTTTATTCCAATATTCAATTTCGTCAATGATTGCATTATATTTCTCTCGTTTTGTGCGGAAGATTACATCATCATAATCAATTCTGCGGACTGGCTCATTTGTAGGAATGACCATTACTGGTAATTTATAAATCTCATTAAATTCATTCTCTTCCGTTATTGCTGTTCCAGTCATTCCTGCTAATTTTTCATATTTCTTAAAATAATTCTGTATAGTAATAGTAGCAAGTGTTTGTGTAGCTTCCTTAATTTTGACAAGTTCCTTTGCCTCTAATGCTTGATGTAATCCTTCACTAAATCTCCGTCCTGGCATAGGCCTACCAGTGAATTCATCTACAATAACTACTCTATCATTAACTACAATGTAATCCTTATCACGCTCAAAAAGTGAATATGCCCTTAATAATTGCTTTATATTGTGTAATTTCTCATTTTTTTCAAAATATTCATTACTTACTTTTTCCTGTTTTTTGATCTTTTCTTCAATAGATAAAGTGCTATCTTGTTCAATTTTCTCTATCTCTTTATCCAATTCAGGCATTATAAATAGGTATGGTTCATATTTAGAGAGTACATCTTGTCCTTTATCTGTAAGTTCAGCACTGCCTTGTCGCTCATCTATGACAAAGAATAGCTGCTCATCAATCAGATGCATGTTCTTATTTCTTAGATATTCACCTTCAACAGCATTCATCATCTTCTTATATTGACCATCTTTTAAAATCTTCAACAATTTCTTGGACTTAGGCAGACCTCGTCTAACAGTCAATAACTTTTGTCCAAATTCAAACTCATCTTTAACAGTTCCATCTTTATCAATTAGATTTTCTGCTTCTTTTAATATTCTATTCACAAGTGATAATTGATTTTGGACTAAATGTCTGACTTGTGGATTTAATTCGCGAAAGTAATGTCTTGATTCACTAACTGGACCGGAGATAATTAAAGGTGTTCTTGCTTCATCAATCAGCACGCTATCAACTTCATCTACGATAGCATAAAAATGGCCTCTTTGCACGATATTCTCAGCTGATACAGCCATATTATCACGCAAATAGTCAAATCCAAATTCACTGTTAGTACCATAAGTAATATCACAATTATATTGTGCCTTTCTTTCATCAGTTGACATATCAGAATGGATACAACCCACAGATAAACCAAGAAAATTATATATACCACTCATCCATTCAGAGTCACGTTGAGCAAGATAGTCATTAACAGTTATAAGATGCGCACCTTTTCCAACGAGTGCATTAAGATAAAGAGGCATAGTAGCAACTAATGTTTTACCTTCACCAGTAGCCATCTCTGTAATTTTACATTGATGAAGAGCAATAGCACCAATAAGTTGAACATCATAAGGCACCATATCCCATACATATTCAAAGCCTCTTACTGTCCATTTTTTGCCTAATAATCTACGACAGGTCTCTCTGACAACAGCATAAGCTTCTGGTAAAATTTGGTCTAAAATCTTCTGGGTATCTTCTTTTAATTTCTTTTTAGCAGAATCAATTTCTATGCCAATAGCATCTCTTTCATGTTCGTCAGACGCCTGATTATATTGCTCTTGTAAATCAGTAATCTCTTTTTCCACATCTGAGAGATGATCCCTAATTCTCTGTTTAAACTCATTAGTTTTGGCTTGTAATTCTTCATCAGATAGAGTTTTAAGTTTTTCCTCTTCTCTCTTTATCTGGTCAATGATGGGCTGGATTTTCTTTACATTCCGCTCATATTGAGTGCCAAAAACTTTTTTTAGTATGTTTGTAATAAATGCCATATCGTCGCTGTTATATTTGTAAGTATAAGCCACTGCCTTACATTACTATGATAATACGAGCTTATAAATAAGTATCTGTTAAATATCATTTTTTGTATCTTTTTCGCCCTACGCACCACGCTCTATATGTTTTCGTGGCTTAAACTCGTTGTAATGTGGCTTTATACTTGTTGTTAAGGATAAATGGATTGAATAATAAAAAACATAAATCAAGGAAGTAAATGAAATTGTGAATAATCCTATGCTCTCTTTTTGTTAGCCACGAAGAACACTAAGAAATATGAAAAAGTTTAACGAGGCAAGCACGAAGAAATTTGCTAATTCGCTACAGAAAAACACAGATAAAGTAGCTACAGAGACACAGAGGACACAGAGTAATATTTAAGGATACTGAGTAATTTTAATTTCTTATCAGTGTTATTTGTCATTAGAAATTTGGATTTTGAAATTTTATTAGACATTTGTAATTAGTTATTTTTAATTTCTTATCAGTATGCTATTCTTCACAAATAAATTTATGAATTTCTATTGCTAATTTTTAATAGGATCTGACTTATGGAACTTTATTTGACAATATTATTTCATCAAATGTAACCAATCTTTTAATAGGAATTGAATTCTTCCTATCAACAATGAGATACGAGCCATAACAGTATATCCAAATGCAGATCCAAAACCGATCATCATAAACCAAATACCAATGGAAGTAAATTTTCCGTATAATCCTTTATGTGCTTTTGAAAAGAAGAAATAAAGCAAAATGCTGACAGTGCCAATAAATATTAAGATAGTATTGATATTAGTAAGAGGCAACATAGCAGAACGCATCTGAACAAGCACATTTGCTTGCATAGTCAAAGGCACATACATACCGACTATACCCATACTAAAAGCAATTGGATAACGACTTAACCAACTTAGTTTTCTTGAGAAGCGGAAAATATAAAAAACACCTATTATAGCTGGTAATATTAGGATATATTCATGCTTATTAATAATGGGATTCCATGCATATGGAACAAATACATTGTAATATGTATATGGAATAATATACCCAGCTGATACACCAACAAGTAGATGTTCTGCAAATCTATAGAATGGATTTTCTTTATATAAGAATGAAAAGATAAATAATGTAAGAATCGCAGCAATCCATACACCAAAAGTTTCCATTGTTCTTCTCCTTAATTTTCTATTTTTTCTGCCCTTTCATTACAAAATAACCGATATTTCCCAAAATAATAAATACGATAATCATTATATGAACAACAGCCTGAGCATCCATACCAATACGAGCTTTCTTATATTTATAAGTAGTTTTGGAAAGAGGAAATTGCTTTAAATATTGCTTATCAGTCAATTTCTTGCGGCTGAATGTTTTTTGTGGTTTAGCGAAAATATCTACAAGTTTTTCATATTCAGCTGCACCTTTTAATCCACCTAAACTTCCTTTCAATTGGCCTGTTTGTAAGTAAGGATATGTTTGAGCTGCAATTACAGCAGTAATACCGCAACCTACATCAACACCAAATTTTGCTCTTGCATAAGTAATCCATACTCCTCCGAAACTTCCTCCAGAAAATTCAACTACCATTTGTATATTATCGTAATTTTTGATGTTTTGCATTATCGGGAGATTTTCCAGCTTATTTCCTTGCGCATCTGTTTCAATTGCTTTACTTATATCATCTCCCATACCCAAAATTATGGGAATCATAATTGCACTGGGCTTGAAACCAAAGTTGCAATAATCAACACCAGCAGATTTATCAGGATAATCTTCTAATACCTCTTTAAGAGCCATTTCAGCAATTGCCGCAGCCTGAGGGAAAAATCCAATAAGAAATACCTTAATATTCCGTTCAAAACAATGTCTAAGCATAGAAATTTCCATTGGATATAATTCTGGCATTGTGGATGGATCGTGAGCAATACTCATTAATATTGCTTTATCCTTACGATTACTAGCGGCATCAATATGCTGAAACATACTTTCTACAGGTGGAGTAGGATAAGTGGGTAATCCTAATGGAAATATCAATGGAAGTATCACTGCTACTGCCACAAGTATGAAAATATATCTCCTATCCAAATTTTGCATTCTTTCAAAGAAATTCATATTAACCTCCAATAAGATTAAATCAAGTATAACATTCCACACAATATTCTTCTTTTATATCACTGTCAGGAATGTACACGAATATTCACTAATTTTGATACTATATTACCCACAGAGACATAGAGAGGAATTTATGGACACAAAGAGAGATATAATTAAAAATTTTTTGTGGTTTACTATAATACGAATATAATCAATATAAAAATCGTATGTTAATTCCTGACCCAGTACTTTACGAATTTAGGAAATAGAACATTTAGTCCCCACCGCCTAAATATGACCGTTCAATTCCTAAAATTATCTTCAATGATGTGGCTACCATGCCTAAACCTACACCTAAACCAATACCTCTTTGAGCTGCAAGATTTGGTACATTTAAAAGCCATATAGTAGCATCCGGAATCCAATGAGAAATTGCGTTGCCAATTGATACCCTTCCTAACATCACAATTACTGCGGCAATTAACAATACAGTTGCTTCAAGATTACGAGCTCGGAATGCCTTATAAGCAGCAGAAGCAATATAGAAAGCAAGTAAGGAAAACATAGTTGCTCCCATAGGCACATTAAGATTACGGAAAATCCACATAAATGGCGTACCCTCTTCAATGCCCCAAATAAAACCAGTTAAAGCAGTAACATATAATCCTATAAGAGTAACATAACTGTAAGGCCAATTTGGTGCCTTCTTTTTAATCTTATGATAGTGAACAGTAGTTAAACTCATAATCCCAAGAGAGAGTGCAAAAGGAGAAATAACTTTAATCCATTTCTGAAACCAGTCAAAGAAATCTTGAGAAATCGGATGAGGAACAAATACATGTATTACAAATAAAAAGCCCAGTCCTATCACTATTATTAATGGCAATTGTCTTTTCATTAACACCTCCTTGTAATTTATAAAAAATCTGTATATATGCTTTTATCAGAACTTTTTACAAAATTCTAATTTAATATTTTGCTTAAATACATCCATTTTAAAATTGATAGAGACATTATTTTTTTCGGAAATTTGCTTATTATATTTTGATACAGATCTAGCTGCATCAATTATACTAACCACACGATTTATAATAACTGCTCCAATTGTAAATTTAGAGAGAATTTCTAATTCTTTTTTTCGCTGTCGTAAGTCCTGATAGCTATTCCAGTGATCTACTGTATCCCATTCCCATGAATATTGGTTATAATATCCATTTTTCTTCACATAATTATTATAATCGTCACCAGTAATATTGCCATCGTATAGATAACGAGCATAATTCTTTAATTCACTATTGTACTTATCACTAGAATAGAAATCTTGAATGTCCTGTAAATATTCTTCGGAGAAATCATTTGCAGAAATATCAGCATAATAGTGCGCAAATTTTATGTAGTCCTTTTCTGCCAAATCAATTTCTTTGCCAATTTTATAGTAAGAAAGCCATATCAATGTTTCTGCACTACCCATAATTATCGCATTACTAGTATTTTTTGCATAATACTCACCTAATCCAGGTAATAATGCAGAAAGTAAAATCGCCTTCTTTATTGACTTCTTTTGCTCAGCATAGCATAAACTAAAAATTAAAACAAGTGCAAGAATTATAACAACTATCTTCTTCATAAAATTCCTAATTAAAATCTTCTTGTTATAGTTAACTCTGGTGTCAGTTTATTACTTCTAAAAGTTGTTTTTATATTAACATCCCATTTGCTCTCATTATAAGAATAAATACGATTATGCCTATTAGCCATAATTACAGCATCTATAGCACTAAATATATGATTAAATATTATAGTATATTCAAATAAGTCAGATGTAGAATAGAAATCTTCTGCATCTTGCCGCATACTTATGTAAGTGTCTCTATTTGCTGAGATAAAAGGACCGGTAATTATTTCACCTAAACTATCTTCAATAGTGATAAACTCTTCTGATAATCTCCTTCTTAAATATTGGTCGCAATATTCTTCATCATCCCAAGTTGAAGGATCTTGATAAGATTCTTCAAATCCATTAGTTGTATCACAATAAGTATGAAACCAGTCATCCCAGCCATAAATATACTTGTTATATTTTCCAATATCTTCATAAAAATGTTGGGTATTTGTATCATCCAGGAGGAAATAGTTAGTATCTTGCCAGTCTGTAGCATCAGAATTATAATATAAGTCAGTCCTATAATAACCGTCTACACATTTTCTCCAAATATAATCCTGCACAAAATGCTGACGGCTTCGTAGATAATGCTCATCAGCATAATCTTTATATTCATCTGTTTTATCATCACCTTTTTTATCATAATGTAAATATCCATACCAGGCCGCAATTTCAACTATTGGGAAAATATAATTAACTATCCTTTTATGATTGACATAAACCTGACCTGCACCAGGGACTAATGAAGAAAATAGCATTGCTTTTATTGCTGATTTACTATTTCCAGAACTACTGAACAACCCCTCATCTTGTGCATTCAATATATTAACACAAACGAATAATATCAAGATAAGAGCAATTATTGAATTTTTCATTATCTTATTCTCCTATTTATTTTATCACAGCAATTTTTGTTACCTTTTTCTCTCCATTTATATCCAATAACCCAAAGTAAATACCTGTTGAAATCTTGTCAATATTCCATACAAACGCATTGTTCTTATAAGTAAATATTTCTTTATTTTCCTTTTTGAATAAAATATTCCCAGCTATGTCAAATATTTTCAAACTTGCCTGTCCGTCTTTTGTAGGAATAATTCTAATTTTTACTACATCACCTTGATAAGCAGGATTTGGATAAGCATACACTTCAAATTTACTCACTTCTGGTGAGCCAAATGTCGGAGTAGTTACAACTGCCCAACGAGTGCTTCCGTTTTTGTAGCCATTCCAGAATAATGTTGATATATCCTTCTCATAAGATAATATCTTTATCAAAGAATCAGAAACAGGAATATAAAGGTGATTCTCTGCTCCAAGAGTATCTATCATTATAGAACTTAAACAACTGCCAATTGCAAATGTGAATTGTGGCACAATATCTCCATTTTTATCAAAGCACTGACTATAGTTTGCCTCACCAGCATAAAATAGGTTCATATCATTGTAGATATCACCGATAATCTGAGAGGAATTTTCACTATATTTAGCATAATCAAATTCTTTTGGATAATGACTTATAAAAGCACCATTCTTTTGTATTGCATAAATCTTGTCATCAGCAGTAAATACAATATCCTGCCAACCATCAAGATTTATATCACCAATTCCAATATTGGATATTTTCTGCCAATCATAATTTTGCCCGTCAAAAATTTTTCCTAACTTATTTGTCGCATATTGATAAATAGAGCCATATTTATCTTGAAAATAAATAAGTTGAGAATTGTCCTCCAACAGCACTGTTATCGGATAAAAATTGCCAAGTTCTGTGGAAATATTTTGCTCATAATGAGGAGTAAATCCAAGTTCATCAATTAACATAAATTTGTTGGGATAGGAAAGAACCACTATCTCT
>QMNM01000355.1 GCA_003647765.1 Candidatus Cloacimonadota bacterium | reverse complement strand
TGGTTTTTTTAATATTGTAAAACCGTTGAAACGGTTATGAATATATCGTTCTGCGTTCACTTTACAAAGCACTAGTCCTGTGTTAAATTGTTGTATTCAATTTGAGATGCTTTATTTAATAAATCATTCACCACTACTTCTGGATGACTACCCAAAATAGTTGCTTATAATACAAAATTACTATTCTCAAAAATTCTTATCAGATAGCTCTGTGTATTTGTGTTTCTGTGGTAAAAAATTTTGCACTCCAGATCAAACTGTATTATGCTAATTTCAGTATTAAAATATGCTATACAATTCTATGGTTAAAATAAAGGAGCAGATCAATCTTATTGTTGATACATCTGAGGAAATTCGTATAGATAAATACTTGGCTAATTTAGGAAAATTTGCTCTTTATTCCCGTAGTTTCATTGATAAGCTGATTAAACAAGGGCTTGTTTTAGTTGATAATGAGCCAGTGAAAAAAAGCCATTTAGTAAAAAACAGGCAGAAGGTTCAGATAAAAATTCCATTTCCTATTGAACAGAGTATACAGCCGGAAAATATCAAATTAGATATTGTTTATGAAGATAGTTATCTAGCAATAATCAATAAGCCAGCTGGAATGGTAGTGCATCCTAGTGCAGGACATTATAAAGGCACATTAGTCAATGCATTACTATACAATTTCAAGTATCTATCTTCTGGCTATGAATCAGACAGGCCTGGCATTGTGCATCGGTTAGATAAAGAAACTTCTGGATTACTAATCGTTGCTAAAGATGATTATACACATTCTCTATTAGGAAAAATGTTGCAGGAACACTTGATAAATCGCTATTATAAAGCATTAGTAGCAGGAATCCCTGAACAAAAACAAGGAACTATTAAAACAAACTATGGACGAAATAAATATCATCCTAATAAAATGTGTGTAAAACATAACGGGAAAGTTGCCATTACTCATTATAAAATAGAAACATATTTTCCATATAGCTGCTTACTAAAAATAAACTTGGAAACAGGACGGACGCATCAGATTCGTGTGCATCTTGCATATATCAAGCATCCGATCCTTGGAGAAAAGGTCTATGCTAATGATAATCAAATTTTGGAACACTTTCCACAAGAAATGAGGAAAAAGATAAATAATATTTTGGTTAATTATTTGCCTTATCAAGCACTGCATTCTTATAAACTGGAATTCATTCATCCTATAACAGAAAAAGAGATTTCTGTTAAAATAGAATTACCTGATAATATAAAGAAAGCCATATCTATTTTAGATAATTTAATGGCTAATGCGTAATGCGAAGTGCGAAATGCGTAAGGCGAAGTGCGAAATGCGTAGTGCGAAGTGCGTAGTGCGAAAGGCGAAAAGCGGGTAAAAAATGTGTGGAATTTTTGGTTATATCTGTAAAACGCCACTTGATATAAAAAAAGTGGTAAATATTCTATCTTCATTAGAAGTTCAGCAATTGCCAGATGAAAAAACACCTGTTGGTGGACACGGAGCAGGAATATTGATTATTACTAATGGAAAGTTTAAATTACTAAAAACTGGAAGAGAATCGGAAAATTCTGATACTGTTGAGCAATTATCACAACTTATAGAAAAGCATTGGGAAATAAAGGAATGTAATATTATACTTGGTCATGTGCGTCGTGCCAGTCCTATGTTTATTGATACTGTTAATTTTTCTGAATGCACTCAGCCATATATCGCCTCTTGTCTGACATCTGATATTGAAGTGGTTTGCTCACATAATGGTAGATTAAATAATTATAAAAAATTTATCAATGCAAATCATCATTATCAATCAGAACCGTATGGAATTATAGATTCTGAGATATATCCACATTTATTAGAGGATATGATAAGTAAAGGTGTACCTGTTAAAAAAATTGGTGAAAAATTATTGGATATAATTGAAGGGAAAAATGCTGTAAGCTTCATACTTAGAATTAAAAAAGAATATTATTTACTCATTGTTCATAAAAATACTTCCAGAGGTTTAGTTATCTGGCAAAATCACAATAACGAAATATTATTCTGCTCTCGCGAACTTCCTGTTATGAACAATCTTACGGAGTTTATTCAAAGAAAGCATTTTATAAAAAGCTATGAAATTCTGTATAATCAGGAATGTAATCTACATTTGTTAAGAAATATTACAGGATTGATAAAACAGATAGGTAAGTTATCCACGAATGGCGTAGTGCGTAGTGCGTAGTGCGTAGTGCGTAATGCGTAATGCGTAGTGCGTAAATTAGTCACGAATGAACACGAAAAAAAGAAAAATTTAAACAATATTCGTGAAAATTCGTGTTAATTAGTGGCTGAAATACAATAAGAAGGCAAAAGGTAAAAGTGTAATCAGTAAATGAATAAGAATATAATCCATAAAAAATCTAAAAAAATTGTCTATACACTACTTATTTTAGTAATTCTTTCAGCAGTTGCAGTTTATTTTGCTCCATATTTTCTTGATGATGGCTCTCCATTATTAACTATCACAGGAATTGAGCAAGGCAAATCATATAGTAAAATATTAGAATTTG
>QMNM01000354.1 GCA_003647765.1 Candidatus Cloacimonadota bacterium | reverse complement strand
TTACCAATGGTTTTAGGGGTGGATGTTAATACAAACAAGCATGGTAAAAAAATATTAGATTTTGATACTGGTGGATTTGGTGGCAGTCCAGAGGATATGCATTTTTTTCTTGATAAAGAAATGGCAGATGTGTATAGTGCAAAGATACAAGTAATCAAACACACCAAATTAATCAAGGCTTTAAGAGATTTTGAACATGCAACAAAAATTAATAGTAAATTAGATGGTTATTTAGACAAGTATCCAGAGGTATTCTTATAATGTTTGAAGAAAATCAGATAGTAAAATTTATTTCAAGTGATGGTAAAAAGAGATTTGGTGTAGTAGATATAGTTAAAGAAGATTCATTATGGGTCAGCCAAATTATCTACAAAGGTGGATATGTATGTAAGTATCAAGATGTGATTACTAACTACGGTTTTATGACAATTGATGATTTTAGAGATTCTTATCCGGAGTGCAACATATGAAATATTGGAAATTAGAGCTAAAGTATGCAGTAGATAATACCAACCTTATAGATTCAATTTACTTATCGTCGGTAATATGTGAGAATACTTTCTTTAATTCAGAAGTGATGCGTTTTCCAGATGGTTCGGAACAATTATTCAAGAGTGAAAAAGATGCATACACAATGATATGGAACTATCTAACAAAACCATACTTTACTACTTTACCATCGACTGAAAGGGGTAAGAAAATGTTTGAAGCATTCATTCCAAAGATAGAAAAAGATTTTCCGGAGATAATAATATGATTGAGGTAAAAAAGGGCGACATAATTAAATGCAATCATGTTGATAGAATTGGGAACAAAAACGGAGTTTATTTGGCTGTTGTTCTTGCATACAAACTCCGTAGAAATTCACCAATATACCTAGAGGCAATAATGTCGTTTGAAGATGGATCAAGGGTTGATGGTTTTAGTGAAAATAGACACTTTCAAATTACAGATAGAGATGTTCATAAAAACTTTGGTAGAATGAATATTACTACCCTTGACGAGTTTGAAGAAGAATATCCGGAGTGGGCACTATGAAAATAAGAAAAGGTGATTACTATCTTATAAGGCGGTATGGTAAACCAGCCATTGCCAGAATTTTAACTCCAAATAAAAAAGATAAACCTATAAAGATTGAAACTTTATTAGTGTTTATTGATTGTAGAGTAGTAAGGCATCAAGTAGCTACTGCTATCAACCGAAAAAACCTTACAGAAAAAATGTCTTATAGAAACAAGGTCGAAGGTTTAGAAGTTGGTAGAGTGTTTTTAGAAGATAATTTTCCGGAGTATATGTTATGATAGTAGATAAAAAATACTGGATAATCCTTTTTAGTAATGGTTCTTGTAGATTACAATTAGGTGTACTAAAATCATTAAATTATGATGATAGAGAAAATGTAGTACAGTTTGCTATAGCAGAGGATGGTTTTGAAAATAAATACTTTAATGATAAAATGAAATGGTATTATAAAGGTGAAGAAGTTTGTACTCATGACCATAACAATATTTTTGAATATGAAGATTTAGACAAAGCCTATTTAGCTTGGTTAAATATGTACGGATTAAATCTTGACATTATTGGTGATTTTGTAGATGAACAGTTAGAAGAATACCCAGAAAGATTTTTATAGGAGAAACAATGAGAATAGTATTAAAAGTAGGTACAGCAGTACTAACAGATGGTGATAAAATAGCTAAAGAGAGAATGTTAAACTTAGTTACATTTATCAATGATTTAAGAAAAGACAATGAAGTGATTTTAGTTTCATCTGGTGCTGTTGCAGTAGGTTACACTAAGGTTAAAATGGATAAATCAGAGTTGAAAAATAAACAAGCTCTTGCAGCTATTGGTCAACCAATGTTAATGAGAATGTATGAAGAACTCTTTGAAATCTATGGAGTAGTTTCATCTCAAGTGCTTGTAACTGCTAAAAATCTTAATCATGAAAGAGATGTTAAAAGAATTAACAATACTATCAATACATTATTAGAGCAAGGTGTAATCCCTATTATCAATGAGAATGATGCTACAAGTACATTTGAGTTAGAGGTAGGTGATAATGACCAGCTATCAGCTTATGTTACTATGGGAGTAGAAGCGGATATGTTAGTTCTTCTTTCGGATATTGATGGCTACTATAATTGTGACCCAAAGAAAAATGATGGGGCTAAACTACTGAAAAATGTGGTTACAGTATCTACTGATGAGTTGATGTATAATGTTGAAAAAGGTAGTGAGTTTAGTACTGGTGGAATTGTTACAAAGCTAAAAGCAGCGAAGTACTTGTTAGAATTTAGTAAACCTACATTCTTAGGGTCAGGGTTTGACTTAACAGATATTAGAAGCTTCCTATTAGATAACAAACATATAGGTGGGACACTCTTTAAGTAAGAGGTCTTTGTATCTCACCTTCCATAATTCTCTTAAAAGTTTTATTCTTAAACAACTTATCAACATTCTTCAGATAAATATCAGGGTGTTTGATAAGCAAATCATACAAGTCGAAATACACTTCAATCTCTCTCTGAAACTCTAGGTATCCT
>QMNM01000353.1 GCA_003647765.1 Candidatus Cloacimonadota bacterium | reverse complement strand
CTCTATAATTAGCCATGGACTATAGAGACACAGAGAGCACAGAGAAGATTATAAAGATTGAAAAGATTGAAAGATTCATAAAGATTGAAAAGATTGTATGGACACAGAGAGAGAAAATAATTTTGGTGTCTCCCTACACGTATTACGTTTTTTCGTGGCTAAAAATTTTTGTAGTTTGCCATAGTACCTGCATACGAATGACTGAGTTTTGCATCTTGGTATATCTTAATAATTTTTTCTGCTCTAATTTCGTTTGTCATAGTTTTTTCTACTAATAATCGTGCATTTTCACCGAATTCCTTTGCCTCTTCTGGATGCTTGTATATGTATATCATTGCATTACACATTGCTTCATGGTTCCTTTTTGGGACAAGAAGTCCTGTTAGCTTATTTTTAATTAACTCTCCATTTCCAGCAACATCAGTGCTAATAATAGGTAGTTTCATAGCAGCAGCTTCACGAACTGTTCCTGTCAATCCTTCCTCTTTTATACCTGCAAATGCAAAGCAATCAAAAGCAGATAAGCAGTTTGGTACATCGCGCCTAAATCCTACATAGATAATATTCTCATCATTATATCTTTTGATAAACTCTTGTGAAGGGTTTGCTCCAACTATCACCAATTTTGCCAGATATTTTTTGCTGAATTTCCTAAAAGCTTCAATTAAATATGTTATGCCTTTTCTCTTCCCAAGATTGCCAACTGTGCCTATTACATATTCATCATTGGATATTCCGAGCTCTTGCCTAAAATTCGTTTCTATATCTGGATTGAACACTTGCAAGTCAACACTGCCATAAACAACAACTATCTTTTTAGGATTAATTTTGCCTGTTTTAACCATAACATCTTTTACTGCTTGTGATACAGCAATAATAGTTTTTATTTTACCTGTTCTATATTTTATAGAATTGAAAAAATTCAGTGGATTTGTTACACCACGATTAGCAATTAAAGGCACATCCAAGCCCAAAGTCGCTAAAATAACTAAACTTGTTGCCCGCCCCTTATGAGAATGAATAACATCAAAATTCTCCTTTTTAATGAATTTTCTCAGTGATAATATCTGTTTCAATGCGGTTAAGTTCAATTTTAATTTATCTAATGGCAATTTAATAATACGAATATTTGTATTTTCAAACAATGAAAATTCTGTTTCTTTTGCCTTTGGATTATAATTATAAATTACTGTAACATTATGTCCTTGTTTTGCAAGTGTATTAGCAAGCAAAGCCATCTGAATTCCTCCTCCACTTGCCAATCTATCTTGGGCTATTATCTCTAATATTTTCATTATAAATAAGTAGAAGTATGATAATAAAATAATCAAAATTCTAAATGGTTGTTATAGGCATTTCACACAATATTCTTAATTGCCACAGAGACGCAGAGAGCACAGAGAAGATTATAAAGATTGAAAGATTGAAAAGATTCATAAAGATTGAAAAGATTGTATGGACACAGAGAGAGAAAATAATTTTGGTGTCTCTCTACGCATTACGCAAATAGTTCAAGAAATAACTGGGTTTTAGTCATAAATAAAAGGCGAGATCTAATATTCTCGCCTTTCTAATTATTTTACTACAATTTCATTTATTACCAATCCTTATCTTGGTAACATCTATTAATTCCCTCTCCTCAAATTTCACATCATCTTCATCAAATTGATTCTTTATATTAGCAATTTCTATGTCTTGGTTGATGGTATATATCAATTTCAAATGCTTATAACGATTACAAACAGTTATTACATTTTTTGTAGGTTTTTCTGATACTATTAGGTAAATATAGTGTAAATCATTTCTTTGCTCTAAGTAATTTTCAAGATGTCGGACATCTATTCCATTTAAATCATCTGCTTTTATAAAAGCGATAATTTTACGATATCTTTTCGGGGTTTTCTTATTATACAGAAGTCTTCCGCTCATATTAACCTCCTATAGAATTCGTGATATTGTTGTTTTAAATACAAAATCACTATCCTGGTTTTTTAAATCAGATTCTACCTTATAAAAACATAGTTTATATCTCTATACATTTTGGACAAAACATCTCTATTCTAATTGTTATTAAGATAGCAGTTATGTATGAGAATGGTTAAGGTGGATTTTTGTTGGTTGTGCATATTAAAATGGGAATATTACAAATAGTTCTGGGGAAATTATGACTAAAATAACGAATTCTCATTGCCGAATTATATTTGTTTTTCAGCATATCAAAATCCTATTTACAATTTGAGGTAAAATTTAAAAAGTCATAATTTTTTGTCAAATTTTTCCTAATTATAGCATTTCACACAATATTCTTTCTTTGCCACAGAGACACAGAGTGCACAGAGAAGATTATAAAGATTGAAAGATTGAAGAGATTTATAAAGATTGAAAAGATTGTATGGACACAGAGAGAGAAAATAATTTTGGTGTTTCCATACGCATTACGCCCTACGCTCTACGCCTTGTGATTCTTCGTGGCTAATTTCTGTGGTTTACTATATTATTTTTATTTTAGAAAGAAGTTTGTTAATATAAATTCTTACGAATTCTAAATG
>QMNM01000352.1 GCA_003647765.1 Candidatus Cloacimonadota bacterium | reverse complement strand
TCTTAAGAGGCTTAAAGATATGTATTACTCTATGCCTATGTGGATGAAACCCGGAATGATTAAGAACAATGAAACTTCTGTTGAGTTTGATAACGGTATGAGAGTTATTGCGGAAGCAACAACTGCAAATGCTGCGAGGGGTAAATCGTTAAAGTTTGTTTATTGTGACGAAATGGCGTTTATTCCAAATAGAATTCAAACAGACTTCATGGCTGGTACAGCACCATCACTTTCAGCAACAAGAGGAAAGATGATGATTACTTCTACACCAAATGGTTCAAGGGATTTATTCGCTAAACTATGGTTTGGTAGTGGAATGGAATGGGATAAGAAAGAGTATACTTATACTCGTGACAAAAATGCGAAGAATGACTTCGTGCCATTATTTGTTCCATATTGGTTGGATGCTGATAAAGTAAAACCAGAATGGATTAAAAGAGAAAAAGGAACACTTGACGACCCAGTTAAATGGAAAGTTGAGTTTGAATGCCTTGCAGAAGAAACAGAAGTAGAAGTATATGATCAAGTAGACGAAGTGTATAAGACTATAAGTCTTAAAGAAATGAACCACCAACTAATCAAAGATGTAGTTGATAGTAGATTTATTATAGAGGAAGATTGATTATCACTATAAATAAAATAAAAATGGAAATAATATGACTTTAAGTGACTTAAATAAATCTTTATTAGAATCTGCTGGTAAAATAACAATGACTGATATGGAAGTAATATATAAGGTTTTGATGAATGATCCAAAGTTTAAGGAATATCTTAAATCTAAACATAAACCAAAATCAGAAAACGCAACAATCAACTATCAAAAAGCATTTCTAAATGCCCCGAAGGATGACATACAACTTTCAATAGTGGATTTCATTAAGAACCATTTGGGTATTAAAAACTTTAACACAACCTATGCTCCTATACTAAATCCTTTAAGAATTTATCCTGCTGAATGGGTTAAATCCACCTAATTTACCTCTTCATACCTATTAATGTTTTAAGCATTTCATTAGATGTTTGAATTACCTTTGCAGCCGCTTCATAGGCTCTTTGGTATCTAATCATATTAACCATTTCTTCATCTAAATTTACTTTTGTTTCTTTATCATTTTGAGCTTGTAATCCTCTCATAATAGCCTCGGTTGAACTTGCTGTATTACCAAGATTATCCACTTGACTTGAAAAACCTATAAATGTATCATTGATGTTCTTAGCAGGTTGGTTATCATAATTCCATTGTAAGAAATCATTTAGGTTTTCCATATTGTTATCAATAAAATCAGTAATAGCATTACCAAGCGGTCCGAATTTTTCATTGAATGTATCTTGTAATTTATTGATACCTTTAAGACTGTTTGTAATCCCTTCTAATCTACCACCTTTCTCATCAAAAGAGTATGTATAATCAGATGGTTTTCCTTCAGTTGATTGAAAGTTTCCTATCTCAGAAAGCTTTAATTCTAACAAATCTCTTTTATCTCTCAAATCATTAGCATGAGATTTCTCATAGGTTGGAAATTCATTGAAAGCTTCAACCTCTTGAATACCCTTTGTAAGTGTATCAATCTCTTTAAGGTATCCCTGTGCTTCTGCCATTAATAAGTCTTTTTCTTCTTGAACACCAGATTTATAATCATTAAGGACATTGTTTAATCTCCCAGCTCTATCAATCAATTCTTCACCTGTCGCTTTAACATTTGCTTTAAGTGCTAAGTTATCAGGCTCAGAAGAAAGTAATTGAACAGTATCAAAAAATTGGTCTGTTAATTCTCCCATAGTATTACCATCTAATCCATCACCAACTAAAGTTTCTTCAACCCTTTGTAAGTGAACAAATTCTTCATTAGCAGAAGCATTATTAGATGAGCTTCCAAGCACTCTATCAAATAACATATCATTATGCATTCTTGTAACAGAGTGTGTATGAACACCAACACCTATCTCATGATTGCCATCTCTTCTCGTAAAATTATTTTGAAGATTTACTCTTTGTTTACTGTAACCGGAAACCTCGGCATTGGCAATATTATGAGCTGTAACATCTAATGCTCTTTGGTGATTTACTAGGGAACTTAATCCATTGAATATTGATTGTAACATAATTTACTCCTTAAATATAATGAACAAGACTTAGTGCTGAAATCTTTGCTACTGTTTTCATTAGTGCTTCATAAGTTAAAGATAAATCATTAAGATTTTGGATTGCTCCCTCTAAATCATATCTTTTACTCATAAATTCGTTTTCTGTTAATTTTACATTTTCATAGATAGCTTTAGTTGATTTCAGACCATTCCATCTTGCACCAATCTCTGTGTGTCTTACTTCAACTAAATTAAATACCTCTTGGAATCCATCTAAGTCCGGCATTGCACTATCTGTGATACTTTGAAGAACATCTGTAAGTTCAACACCCTTCAGTTGAATAAAATCTCTATCAAAGGTTCTTGGAACTCTCATATTATCTCCAATAACCATTTCCGTATTAATGTCAAATAATTTAGTATCACCTATCTTAGTATTTATTAATGTGCCAATTGTATCAGCAATACTT
>QMNM01000351.1 GCA_003647765.1 Candidatus Cloacimonadota bacterium | reverse complement strand
TTGTAGATACCAGATATAGCTTAATGAAAAATACATAACACTATCACTTATGGATATATTATGAATATCAATATTACTTTTGCCATAATAGCTATCAGAATTAGGTCTGGATTCGCTATTGAAATAATTTCCCTCTCTATAAGCATCGTAAGGACTGCCGAAATTCAAAAAATCTGTAAGTGGATAATCAAGATATTGTATCCCTGCTGCCTCTTCTAAATCCACACCTTTGTGAGAGGCATCGCCATTAACAGAATTGTATAGAAAATCAGAAGTAAAATGCTCATCAATAATATTTTCGTCAATATGCCAGATAAGGATTCCAGAGCCGTCTACAAGTTTTCCGCCAATCTCTGGACCACCAAATCCAGGACAGAAAAAATCATATTCGCAGTCATTGTAACTATTAAGATAGAAATCAAACTTTGGGCTGCCATCAGGATAGGTGGGTTGATCTGGCACTAATTCAAAAGTAAAAACAGAATCACCATTTGGGTCTTGTTGACGATTTTCAAGTAAAAAGTATTCTTTGTCAGAAATAGGGACTTTAGCAAGTTTTAGTGAATCATCATAATTTGTTAGATGAACTGCATATAAAGGGATATTTTCAATATTAGTATCATAAGTTTTAGGATGTTCCCATCCAAGTTTACATCTTGACCAAGCACACAGATATGGAGGCACATAACCATTTGCATTCCAAACGCCTGTTCCCATTAAACCAAAATTGCCAATGCCCTGCGACCTGCCATTATCTTTCACATTATCAAATAATGTAGGCAGACCTAATTGATGCCCATATTGATGGCAAATCATTCCCATCATACTAAAGATAAGTGTTTTATCGTGTTCTGGATTATCTTGATTTGCTGTTTCTGGCATAATTATCACTTCTGATATATTCCTTTCATCTGTTTCCAAACCTTCATATCCAGAATTTAAATACTCCTCTACAAAATGCTCGTCATCTCCTTCATATACTAATCCATAATATAAATCAGGTTTTGAGAAGAATGTGCTCCATAATTGTTCTGGACTATCATTATTCAAGTCGGATTCCTGGCCCGCTCCTGCATGAAATATTATAATAGCATCATAATCATTATAATTATAATCAACATCTGCTAATTCAATTGCATCTTTACAGAATTCAGCAGTTCTCTTTTTATACTCATCATCATTACCATAATAAGCCATAGTGTTTGATAATGTATAGACATTCTGACTTACAGTATATTCTAAATTAAAATTGTCATCTGACATATCTTGAAAATATGTTTTTAGATGGAACATATATCTCTCAAAATATGTTGAGTCGTGAGCAGTGGAATCAGGAAAATCAGGAATATTATCAAATTCAACATCAGTGAATTGGACACGAAGAGCCAATACTCTATCTGGTAATCCATTTTTATACGAAGACATATTTCCATATTTTGAATAAGATGATTGCTCGTGAAAATGCAGTATGGTTCCTTTTTTGAAAGGCACAGGCGGAACTGACCAGCACTTGTTTGTGGTAGTCAACAAGATAATATTTAATATAAGTGCAGTTAGGATTACACATTTCCAAGCTGTGGCTTGGAAATGAGGTGATGCTTTGGCTTTGAAATATTTTTTCATTATATCTATTCCTTCAAAAAAGATCTCTTACCTATGATGAGGTTAGGCAAGAGATAAAGAGGGGGATAAATACTCAGGACAAAGTAAGGTCACTTTTTACGATGTTCAATATATAATCACAAAGTATTGATGAGTTTTGCTTGTAACAATCAAATTCGGTTATATTCTTATTAGTTATTCCTATTTGATATTCTACACCACCCCTATGCTGATGACTAAGGTATTTATTATTTTTCACTTCTGAATTGGTTAATACCCAATAATTAATTTGGTCAGTCCATACACCTATAAAAATAAATACATAATGAAACTTCTTTACCGGTTTCGTCTTTTCCATACCAAACTAACATCCTGTTTGATTAGAATCCTGACATTGTCAATGCAATTTTTAATCCATTTTATTAGTATAATGTATCTCCAAGCAACCTATAATGGTTGGTCGCTGCTCCGCTTCCCGAAATTACATTCAAAACTTTGAACGAAAATCTCAACTTCGATTTACCCCGTAGGATATTAGTTTTCATAAAAAAAGGCAATAATTTTAAATACCCTATCCAACGGGATGAACCACAAATCTTTGATACGAAATCAGGCGGGGAAAGACTTGTTAGCAGAAATTTTACGATTTATTTTCCTGTTGTTTCTTTTCAAATTTTTGCCACAATTGAGATTTTTTTACACTTTCTGTAATATATTCAACATATTCTTTTAAGTTCATTTGCTTTGTTTCTGAATAAATTTTTGCGTAAATATCCTCTTTCATTTTTAAACAATCAAATTCTTTATTCATCTAATACCTCCTGTGGTGTTCTTATCTCCAGTTCTTTATATCCCTCAAGAATATTTATGGAATTGAACTGCCTAATTCTATTGAAATTCACAATGTGTTTAAAATTCCAACTGACTAACACATCAACATTTATTATTGTTGCTG
>QMNM01000350.1 GCA_003647765.1 Candidatus Cloacimonadota bacterium | reverse complement strand
GGCTTTTGTGTCTGATAAGTCAACGCTTTCAAAAAGAACATTATAGTTCCGTTTGGAATTGAAAGGCGGGTCAATATATATCAAATCTATAAAGCCATTTGGGTTTTGTTGATATAATTCCTTGATAATATCAAGATTATCTCCAAAATATAATTTGTTCATTTGTGCCTCATTAGATCTAATCGCACTTTTGTAACTTTACAGATTATACAGACATCAATTAGTTATTTGCATACATTATTTTTTAGCAATGATAATCATTCTTCTTGAATTATTCGTAAAAGGTTCTGCATTCCAATTACTATATATCTTGTGTAGTTCAAGTCCAGCTCTGTTTAGCAAATCTCTTATCTCAGTAGGATTATAAAGTCTTATAAAATATGGTTTATCCTTTCTTTTACCGTTTTTAATAACAATCCTTCTATCATAAAGTCGTCCTGTAATAGAATCAAAAGTATTTCGTTCTATCATTAAATCATTTCCTTTTTCTAATACGATATATGGGAGAAAATGCTTTAATAAAATATCTCTATTAAATGTATCAAAACAGAATAATCCTCCTGGTTTAAGAGCCATTGCTATATTCTTAAGAACCGTAAAATTTTCTATATCTTCAAAATATCCGAAAGCAGTAAAAAGTAAAATTACTCTATCAAATTTTTCCATAAATGAGATTTTTCGCATATCTCCTTGAATATAGTCAACAATTACTCCTTTTTTCTTTGCTTGCTTTTTTGCAATTTCAAGAAATCCCATAGTAATGTCAATGCCTGTAACAGTGTGTCCAATTTCTGCCAAACGATTTGAATGTCTGCCAAATCCGCAAGCCAAATCAAGAATTGTCATAGGATTATCAATGCTCAGCTCTTTTAATAAGAACTCTATCTCTTTTTGGGTACGTTGTTCTGTTAGTACATCTCCATAAAAATATAAATAATCATTCGGCTCAAAAACAGCGGCAAAGTCAAATTCTGGCTTGTTGTATTTTTCCTGATTCACTTTCACTCCATTATTAAACGATTTTAGAAAATGGTGGATTATTTAGTTTAGTCAAAAATTCTGCTTAGCCAACATAAAAATGATTTTCTTGATAATTATTCTTTTTATGGACACACTAATATGTGATTGTAATTATGTGTAAAGTAATTTCTCAATTATATTTATAAGGTTTTTAGTAAACTCATTTTATTTTTATTGCAATATAATGATAGTAATTTTTTCCTGTTAAGACATAGAATAAAATTGAACTTTTATCTTCTTTTTTCAAATTTTCAATTAAAGAATAATAATCATCAGTATCTTTAATTTCTTGATAATCAATTTCAAGAATCACATCACCAACAGAAAGTTCAGATTCATCTGCTGGTGAATCAACAATTATTTTAGAGACCACAGCCCCTTTATCCGCAGAAATTTTCATTCGCTTTGCAAAGTCAGAATCAATATCCTGAACTTCTATTCCGAGCCATTTACTTGTACTTTTTTGTTTGGACTCTTTCTTTGCTACTGAAGTTTCTGGATAAGCTTCTAATTTTGCTTTTTTTATTAGTTCCTTACCTTTGCGGATAATCTTAATATCCACCTTATCCCCGACTTTTGAATTCGCTACCATTAATCTGAATTTACTTAAATTTTTAACTGGCTTGCCATCAAACTCAATTATAACATCACCTTTTTTCAATCCAGCTTTTTCCGCAGGAGTATCTTTTTCTACCTTTCCTATTAGAACTCCTTCCAATGAAGCAAGTTTTAGATTTTCCTGTAAAGCCGGGGTAATCTCCTGTGGTAAAATACCCAGATAAGCTCTTTCAACATAACCTTTTGTAATCAAATCATTGGCTACATCTTTTACAATATTTATAGGAATAGCAAATCCAATACCAACATTTCCACCACTAACTGTTGAAATTGCCGCATTAACACCTATAACTTTTCCATCAATACCTACGAGTGGACCGCCACTATTGCCTGGATTAATAGCCGCATCTGTTTGAATATAATCTTGATAAAGTGGAGATTTGCTCCCAAATGATAGTCCTGCTCTACCTTTAGCACTAACTACGCCCACTGTAACTGTTCCACTTAGATTCTCTGAAAATGGGTTTCCAATAGCGATTACCCAGTCCCCTACTTCAATATCATCAGAATCTCCTAATGGGGCAACATTGACTTCTTGGGCTTTTTTTACCTCAATTTTAATTACTGCCACATCAGTCTTATCGTCTAAACCAATTATTTCAGCATCATATTTCTCTTTATCAAAGAGTGTTACAGTAACTTTACCCTCTTTGCTTTTCCCAACAACATGATTATTGGTAAGGATATAGACCTTTCTGCCATCTTGACGGAAGATAAAACCTGAGCCCATTCCAGTAAATTTTCTTTTTCTTTTATCTGGTTGAGATGGTTCAGGTGGGAAAAAGAACTTAAAAAAATCATCATCAAGAGGAAATGGGGATTTGAAAGCAAGGTATGGACTCTCCTCTTCCCATTCAACTTTGATGCTAACAACTGTTTCCCGAATATCTTTTACAATATTCACAAAAGGACTATGTCCT
>QMNM01000349.1 GCA_003647765.1 Candidatus Cloacimonadota bacterium | reverse complement strand
GCAACTGGCATTTCTTTATATTTTAATGCTAAATGATTAACAAATTCATCAACTGCCGTCATATCATCCCCAAACCCTTCGTTCTTTTTAGTCATATCTTCCATAACAGTTCTTTCATGAGTTAGGAATGTTAGCATTTCATGTTGAACAAAAGATGGATTAATACCCATTTGCTCCAACCACTCTTGATTTGGCTCATTGATGTAATGAATTTGTCTACAACTTCTTAATGATTGATAGAAACATCTCTTAAGATTATAATCAATGTCAGAGTTTTCCATATCTACTTCGTCCCAATCTTCTAATTGAAAGTGCTCTACAATATCATCATAAGCATCTTGGTACATACCAATTTCTTTAATTGCTTGTTCAACATGAACTCTACCATCAACCATTTTTGCTTTAATTTCAGCAATATCAATATCAATTCTTTCAACATCTAATTGTCTGTAATCTTCTGTTGGGTATTTTGTTTTTTCACCAATATCCGCTGATAAGATTTCGTCTCGTCTCATAAGTTTTCTTTTAAGGTCATTTTGTTGTTTGAGTAATCTAAATTGTGACTCTGAAAGTGCCCCTCTTTTTGATTCTACTTGTGCATGAATTTGTCTGATATTTCTTTCTGGAGTAGCTTCTGATAAAGTAAGACCAAGTGAAACAAGTTGAGTGTTTGTTTTTGAGAAAGCATTAAGCCCTCTATTCATTTCTGGCATTCTTTTAGCAATTTGATGCATTCTTTCATCATCAATAGTAACCATTGAGAAGTCTTCTGACCCAGCTCTTGTTGTTATTGCATGAAAATCATCACCGGTAAATTTTTCGATTAGGTTGTTTTCTTGTGTAGTCAAGCTACCTGTGGTAGTTTTTGTAAGTTCGTTACTCATGTATAGTCCTTATATTTAATATTATAAGGTTATTATACATTCTTTTTCTAACTATCAGTAGCTTGGAGGGGCATTTTGATAGTTAGTTGTGAGTTATTAGATTCCTCTTGAAGAATCGTATTTGTAAGTTTCAGAAACCAAATTATTAATAGCTTCTTCGTTTTCAAGAATAGTATTCATTTTAGTAATACCGTCTTGTAGTTCTGATGACATTTTTACTTCATCAGATAATAATTTATCTGTAAATTTAGTCATATTTGGATTTGTTGCTTTTTGAGCATCTGTTCTTAAATTCCACTCATTCGTCAAATAATACATGATACCTTGAACGGCAGCTTTTGTATCGGATAAATCGTCTTCAATATCAATAATATTACCTCTAATGTCATCTCTTAAGATAGACTTTGCTGTGATTTTCTTAACGGTAGCATAAGCTGCTTTGTATGGAGCAACTTCATCAGAAGAATAATTCTTTTGAGATTGGTCATCCATTTCATCAGGAGAAGTCATACTTGTTCCGTCTTCAACACCTTCAATACCATAAGCTTCTTGCCCAGGATTCATTTCAAATGTTAATTTGTCACCAATTGCTTCAAGTTCATAAGCAGGTGCATTGTAAGCACCTTCTTGTTGTGGTCCGTCCATATCTGTTAAGATACTATCATCAACCATTTGAATGTCAAATTCTTGAACTGATGAAATAGCACTTTCGTCTATCTCAACAATTCCCCAACCAGCGATGTCACCAGCAAGTTCAACACCATCACCTTGGGGAACAGTTCCCCCAACAGTTTCTATTTCGTTTGTCTTAAATATTCCTATCATAATTGCTCTCCTTAATTACCTGAATTTGCATCAAAGTGATGTAAATGGTAGCTCATATTTCCGAAATATGTAGCATTTTGTGGAGTAGAAGTATTAAACTTTCTAATTTGTCTCCAACCACACCAACCGTAACCCCAACCACCAGCAATAGTAATAGATGAACCATTACCAGCAGATGCCGAGTGAGAGAAGTAGTTACCTGAGTTACCAAAGTAAGATGAGTTACCCGGACTTGCTATTGTAAGCACTTCCATAGAACCTTTAGGATTCCACCATCCACCAAAGATAAAACCTTTGACTCCGTCAGTATTACCAACATTACACCATCTTCTCCATCTTAATCCACCAAATCTTGTTCCATTTGAAGGAGTTGATATAGTGATATAGTCAATGTCATTAGCAACACCCCACCACCACCAATGTTGTCTACCACCAGCATTAACGCCTTTAGTTCCATCAGTAATATGTGTTGTTGACCATTTTCTTCCTCTCCAAGCTCTACCAAAGTATCTTGTATTAGAAGGAGTAGTAATAGTTACATACTCAATATCCGCTCTAGCAGACCACCATGAGTTCCAACCACCTGAAAATACACCTTTTACACCATCAGAAACACCTTGACCACCAACACTTCTGTATTGAGCATTACCAAAGTAGTTACCATTACCTGGAGTAGAGAATGTTACATATTCAAATGTAGAAGCCCACTGCCAACCTGGCCAACCACCAGTATGCCACAAGCCTCTGTTTCCACCAGTAACACCGATAGGAGCAAGACTCATTTTTCTTGGAGCACCAAAATATTTAGAATTCATAGGAGTTGAAATCTGAACATAGTTGAACTGATTAG
>QMNM01000348.1 GCA_003647765.1 Candidatus Cloacimonadota bacterium | reverse complement strand
TATCTTTAATTCAACTTTACTGTCTTTTGGAATTGAGTATTGAATTTGGGTTGTTGGATTTTTGCCGTATGTGGAAAATGGATTAGGATAATTCTGATAAAGTTTTAATGTCTTCAAATATTGGTCTGTATCCACACCTACTGATGTAACCTCCAACTGAACAGGTATATTTACAATCTGACCAAAATTGGTAGTGATTTTAACAAAAGCATCATAAATCCCTATTGATAAACCTTCACTGGAAATCAATAAAGCTATATCATCACTTTGTCCACCAGCAATTGAACCAGTTGTTACACTTGGGATTATCCAGTTGACAGGTGAATCAACTATGCTAAATGATTCTGACATATTATAAACTGCTTCATCCAGAGTGCTTATTTTTATTTTGCATCTATCAGATGTAGGCCCCGGCACTGTGAACTCGTAATATCCCGTGTTTTCCACCTTATCTGAAAGTATTACCCAATTAGAACCATCTGTGGATAATTCTATTTTAACTGTATCTATACCTCCACAATCAACCCATTTTATGCTGTCTTGTGTATTATAGACCATTGTAATGCCATAGCTTGGATATACTATATTTAACGCGGTAATTTGAAATACATTGTTAGATATATCAGAAACATTTCCATCTAAACTGCTTATCCTCATCTTACAATTATCAGATAAAAGACATGGCACAACAAATTCATAAAATCCGGAGTTATCAACTCCACTTGCCAGTGATTCCCAATTAGAACCATTATCAAGCGACAATTCTATATTTATTTGTTCTATATCTCCATAATGTAGCCATTTTACACTATCCTGCAAACCAACAACCATTTTCTCGCCACCATTTGGATATGTTAGCCATAAATAAGAATCGCCTGTTGGCAGTAGATTTATAGTTCCACTTTTTGTATGCGGTTCTGCACCTGTGCCATCTCCCTCTATATACCACTCCAATTCAACTGGCTCTGTATGACTACTATCAATAGTAACATTTACATTAAAAGGATGAAAACCTGTTGCAGACAAAACCGCTCCATTACCAAAGCCCCAACTGATTTCCACTCCGTCTCCTGTTTCATTATTATATCCAAGCGTTCCAATATCTGTTGCACTGTTTACAAAGAACCCAGACGGAAAATTTATTTTCGCTCCATAAACAGGTTCATTGTCAGGACTGCTATGATAGAGATAAAATAAAATATCCATCGGCATAATCGGAATATACTCATTTGTAGTATTGATTATAAAATCATTTTCAATACTTTTTCCGACACCTGCACCTAATTTCCCTGTATTCTTTGTAAAATGCGAAATACTGATTGTATAAGTCAAATCAGAACTAACTCCTCCATTATTTGTAAGGATGATATTTTTAGTAATGAAAGTATCCGAAGGAATGGAAACACTTATGGATATTGGCGAAACAGATAAACACGGAGGTGTAAAGGCATCTTTAATAGTAAATAAAATAGCAGTTTCATTTTGCAATTCCTGTGCAGTTGGAGAATAGATATTGGCAAAAGTCATCAATAATCCTTGTGTCTGGGTTTCATTCTCTATTCCAACTGTAGCGTAATTCTCATCTTGGTCAACATTATGTATTTCTTTATATTGGAAGAGAATTTCGCCATCGCCTGTTGGTGTGGAATGATATTCCGGGTCGTATAATACAACTTCAAATGTCTCATTGCCAATAAATGGATTGTACACATTTTTCCATTCTGACCATTCTATTACAAAATAGTGATTATCTGCATCATAATAATAATACATATTGCCATCTTGCAAATCATCCCAGAAAGGAGCAATCATAGCTTTTGGACCGACTCCGGATGAAATGGTTCTATTCCTGTGGAATATCAATTCAGTTTCGCCCATTGATAGACAGCCATTAGAACAGACAGAAACTTTGTAGTAATATCTGCCGAAATATTGAAATTGAAAAGGCAAATCAAGAATCTTTATATAACCATTAGAAGTAGTATGGTCAGCACCGATTAGATTGCCATTGCCACCGTATTGAGGGTCAATTTCAATCCAATTATAAGCAGGTGAGGTAAAATTTCCTATATCATTGCTCTCAATAGCATAATACCCATATTCACAAAATGTTGGACTGTATTCACCTGTTGTACCAATCGGAATGGTAAAAATGAGGTTTTGAAGCAAAATATCATCATCAGATATTTCCAATCTAAATTGAGCAAGTTCTCCTGATATAACATCTGCAACCTCTATTTGAAATGGATTTACACTTATTCCAATTGAATCAACCATAATATTTGTATAATAACTATTATGACTGACAACATTAGTTTTATCATTCAAACTGACTAAATTGGCATTAAAATCGCCACTATTATAATTGCCACAGTTTTTAAGTGCAATATAAACTTCTGCTGTTTGATTCTGTATAAGACAACTGTCAACATTGTTCACAATAAATTCAGACAGAACAAGTTCAGGTGAGGCAATCTCAATTGGAATTAAAAAATTATCGTTACCAAAGTTTGAATTAACATTAAGAAATAATTCTGTCTGATAGCCATTCTTCCACTCATCTCCAAC
>QMNM01000041.1 GCA_003647765.1 Candidatus Cloacimonadota bacterium | reverse complement strand
TTTTGTGTAATTTTGTGTAATTTTGTGGCTAATATCCGTTATGATCGCTCATTACAAAGCAACAGCTTGGTAATGTAAATTACCTGCTCCGACAATTCCAGCATTATCTCCCAATTTTGCTAATTTAAACTCTACATTTTTTGCTGATGGCTTAAAGGAATGTTCCATCGCAATTTTCTCAACTTGCTTCAACATAAAATCACCCATTTTTGACATCCCACCACCAAAAATGATTGCCTCTGGATTAAATATATTGATTAAATTAGACATACTAATTCCTAAATAATAAAATGCCTGCTTATAAATTTTTTGAGCAATCTTATCACCATTTTGTGCCAATTCATAAAGTATTTTTGGAGTCATCCTCTTACATTTTAAGTTGTGAGCCCCGTATTTTTCCTGAGCAATTTTAGTTACAGCAAAGCCAGATGCATAAGCTTCTATACATCCTTTTTGTCCACAATTACATAATCGTCCATTAGGAACAACCTTTGTATGTCCAAATTCACCTGCATAATTATTCTTACCATTGTATAATTTGCCATGGACAATAATTCCACCGCCTATGCCAGTGCCAATAGTAATGCCTAATATATCTTTGTATCCTTGTCCAGCACCAGCAATATATTCTCCAAGAATAAAACAATTAGCATCATTATCTAAAATCACTGGTAGACCCAATTCTTCCAATTTATTTTTTAGATGAACATTATTCCAATCTGGTAAGTTTGGTGAAGATAAAACAATGCCTCTATTTTTATCAACTAATCCTGCAATTCCTACTCCTACATAGGATATATCATAGTTTCGCTTACAATTACAAATTATACTTTTCAATTTCTCAATAACAGAGTCCTTACCACTCTTTATCTCCGCATCAATGAATTTGGAAAATACAAGCTTATTATTAGTATCAATTACACCATACTTAATATTTGTGCCGCCAATATCTATTCCTAAGCTTTTCATCTTGTTGTTAACAATCATTATTTTCAATTCTGTATTTCTTACGCCCTACGCCCTACGCTCTATGCATTACGCACTTACGCATTACGCCCTACGCTCTACGCATTACGCTTCCTGTGTTTTTTCACCATTGCATAGACATTATGATTATGGATTGATTCAAAATGCTCTGATTCCACTTTATATTCTGTAATTCTTTTATCTTTATCCAAAAGATTTGCCACATCTCTAACTACATCTTCTACAAATTTGGGATTATCATAAGCCAATTCTGTTACGAATTTTTCATCTTCTCTTTTTAATAATGCATAAACAGGTGCGCTTGCCTGTGATTCTACTAATTCAATAATCTCTTCTATCCATACAAATTCGTTATAGCAAAATGTAACGGTTACATATCCGCGCTGATTATGAGCTCCGTATTTACTGATTTCTTTAGAACAGGGACAAAGAGCAGTGATTGGAACAGCAACAGAAATTTTCAATTTAAACTTCTTTCCTAATTCAGCGATGAAACAGCAATCATAAGACATTAAAGAGCTCTTTTTGGATACAGGTGCTTTCTTTCCTATAAAATAAGGGAAGTATATTTCAATATAGGCAAAATCAGCATTTAATTTCGTTTTCATCTCCGCTAACAGTTCTGGAAGTTTATTTACAATGGTCTTATCTTGGTAATGATTCAGGATTGCAATGAATCTACTCATATGAGTACCGCGATAGTGATGCGGTAATTCCACATACATATTGATATTAGCTATTGTTTGTTGGATGTGGTGCTTTCTGTCATCAACCCAGATTGGATATTTAATACCTTTAACTCCAACTTTATCTAATCTCATCTCCCGATAATCTTGACTGTTTTGAATATCAGCCATATTTTTATTCATTAAAACCTTTAATTGCAAAGAATGGCACACAGAAAAACACTGACTAAAGTCGCTACACGGATAAGAAATTAAAAAATAACTAATTATTCACCCCATTGGATAGAAAAACTTATCCAACTGGGCAAGAATATCTAATTTCTAATAGAATTTCAAATGAAAAATAATAAAAATTTGTCAGTGTTTTTCGGTAAAATCTGTGTTCTCCTGCGTTGAATTAAACTGCTGTTTTTTTAATAATAGATATAAAGCATTTTCAGCTGTCTTGTTTTGAATTTGAATACGAGTTCCACTAAAATGAAATCCTTTTACTAGAATTTCTCCTTTTATGTTGATGCCGATATATACTAATCCAACTGGCTTTTCTTTTGTTCCGCCACTTGGACCAGCAATTCCTGTAACTGCTATAGCCAAATCAGAGTTAAATAATTGTCTGACATTTTTTACCATTTCAAAAGCTGTCTCTTCACTTACTGCTCCATATTTTTCCAGTGTATCTTCTTTTACATTTAACAGATTCTTCTTAACTTCATTACTATAACTAACAATTCCACCTATGAAATAATTGGAACTACCAGGATTACTTGTGATTTGACTTTGAATCAATCCACCTGTACAAGATTCAGCAATAGAAAGGGTTAATTTTGATGAGAATAATTTATTGTGAACTAATCGCAGAATTGTATCATCATTATATCCATAAATATAATCAGAAATTTTATTTGTAATTGAAGTAATTGCCTTATGAAAATTCTGCTGACTAAAGCCATATATTCTTATGTCAACTTTACCTAATTGCGGAAGGAATGCAATTTCAACATTATCTTCTATTTCTATGTCTGACAATTTTTCAGCTAGCGCAGATTCACTGATTCTAAAAGTCCTTATAGTTTTCTGATAAAATGGTCTTATTGGATAATGGGTTTTCAAGAATGGAATGATGTAATTTACTATCATTGGCTTCATTTCTGAAGGCACACCTGGCAGAGCAAAAAAATCTTTATTTTCTATATTATAATGCAAACCTGGTGCAGTGCCATAATCATTATCAATAGTTATAAAGTCCTGTGGAACAAATGCTTGAGTCCTATTTATTTTTGGAATAGTCAAATTTCTCAGTGTAAATAAATTCTGAATCTTTTGCCATATTTCTTCTCTGAAAACTAAGTCCTTATGGAAAAATCTGGCTATAGTTTTTTTTGTCAAATCATCAATAGTAGGTCCGAGACCGCCTGTTGTTATCACAACATCGCTTTCTGACCACATTTTATTTAATGTATGCCAAATATCCTGTTCATTATCTCTTATCGTTGCTGACTGGCTTAGAGGCAATCCTATTAAAGATAACTGCTCACCTATAAAACCAAGATTTGTATTGATTGTTTTCCCAAGTAAAATCTCATTGCCAATAGTAATTAGACCAATTTTTGTCATTCACTCCTCATCAAATTGTTAATATATTTATCATATCTGCAAAATAGAATCTTTCTTCTTTGCCACAGAGACACAGAGAGATAAAATAATTTTGGTGTCTCCATACGCATTACGCTCTACGCATTACGCATTACGCTCTACGCTCTACGCCTTACGCTTTACGCAATATTCTTTACTATGACAAAATCACAGCAGGCATTTTTCTCTTAAACTCTGATTTTTTTATAAGATTTATAATGTGGTCAATATCTCGTTCTGTATATCCTTTTTGAATGATGTCTTCTTTATCAAGTTTTTCATTTAATAGATAATATAAAATTCCATCAGCAATTTTGTAAGTAATGCCTAATTCATCCTCATCTGTCTGGCCCTTCCATAGGTCAGCACTTGGTTTCTTTTCAATTATTTTTTGCGGAATATGTAGGAATTTTGCTAATTCCCGAACTTCTGTTTTATATAGATGTGCAATTGGAGCAATAGCACAAGCAGAATCGCCATAAATTGTGCTATATCCCAAATAGATTTCCGTTTTATTTCCTGTGCCAATAACTAATCGTTGCTCTTTAGCAGATAAGTCGTAAAGTATGGACATTCTCTCACGAGCCATTTTATTGCCTCGTCTAATGTTATCAGCATATAGCTCATAATTGTTAAAATATGCGTCAATCATAGGAGTTATGTCTCTTATAATATAAGAAATTCCTAATTGTTCTATTATAATATTAGCATCTTCTAAACTTTTATTATTACTTATTTTATGAGGCATCAATACTGCTAAAACATTCTCTTTATGAACAGCTTTTACACAAAGATATGCTGTAACTGCTGAGTCCAATCCTCCTGATAGTCCTAATATTACTTTATAAAAACCAGCTCTATTTACTTCGGATTTTATAAAATTGCTTATTCTGAGTGTTTCTTGTTCCCAATTTTTAATAAAATTAACTTTCATCTTTTTCTCCAGCTTGACAGAGTAAAGCATTCCAAATAAACTTATTTTTACTTTGTCAAGTTACAGCAAGTCCCACGCGCTAAGTCAAAAAAAAAGCGTTCTAATATTATTAAAGCCACGAATTCACAAATTAAAATATTTATTTTTTACTAAATGACGCTTTAGCATTCTTTATTTGACTCAGCCTCGGTGTTGACACAGTCGCAACCTAATTTTCTATCAATGTTAGTCAGTGGCTTTAGTTAGCGTTTTTCAGTGTGCTATTTTTTTTGTGTAATTTTGTGGCTAATAGTAATGAAGTCAAGAACTTATCTTTACTAACCTTCGGATGTACTTCAATTACAGGAAGAAAATCATCTGGCAGTTCTTTCCATAAACTTTGAAAATCAATTTCTCCATCACCAATTGCAATATGGTCTAATTTATCAGGATGAAAATCGTGAATGTGAACTCCTGATAATTTATCCTTAAAATTTCTTAACATATCAATGTGAGTATAAAAGCCCATTCTTTGTTGCATCTCTGAATGACCAAAATCATGCCAGTATTTTAATCTTTCGTCAGCAAATTCATTGAAAATTTTTTGTAATTCTTCTGGATTTGGAAATTCATAGAAATAATTACGACACTCAATAGAAATATTTACTCTAAAATCATATTTGAGAATCTGTTCCATACTAAAAAGTAGATTACTAAAAAATGGCTCTTTATTTTTCTTTCGCCATTCTTTCGCAGAATTTAACAACAAACTATCATTTGCTTGTAATAGTTTTTTCTGCCAATCCTTTTTCTTTGGGAGAATACTTCCAGCATGTAAAACAATATTTTGCACATCAAGATTCTCTGCTAATTCAATAGTATTTAGAGTCCTTTTAATTGCTAATTCTCTCTTAGTTTTCTCTTCTGAAGAGATATTATCACAATAACTGTCATTGCTTACTTCTAACATATCAATCGGATTATGAATGGAAACTATATCAAAATCGTTCTTAATCATGTTAATAAGAGATAAATCAGGGATAGCATTCAATTCTAATTTATTAAATTGTTTCTCTAATAGAAATTCTAATGTCTTGTGAAAAATATCTATCCTTTGAAATGTCTTTCTATTACTCAAATGCTCTTCTGATGAAATCAGTCGCCAACATGTTGAAATAATTATATTTTTAACTTTCATAAAGAGAACCTTTTTGTATAAATCTATTGTCAAATAAAAAAATAAATAATTACATATTAGTTTTACTTTGTCAAATTACAGAAGTGTGAGTATTGATCCCAACACCATTTGTAATGGTGTTTTATATAGTAAAATACAGGATTATAAATCCTGTAAGATCCAGTTTGTCTGTGTATTGTTCAACAAAGTAATATTAGAATTTGATGCTGTTTATAAACCAAAAAAATAGGCGAGATATTTCAGTAATACGATTAACTGAATCTCGCCTGTCAATTGTAATCGCAATACTCATCATAAATAATTATTGATTTTTTCAATAATCTTGTCTTTGGGCTGAACTCCAACTAGCTGTTCTACTATTTTCCCATTATTGAAAATCAATAAAGTGGGTATAGAGCGAATCTGGTATCTTGATGCTAATTTAGGATTCTCGTCAACATTCAGTTTACACACTTTTATCCGATTATCATAATCATTAGCAATTTCAGATATAATTGGCTCAATCATTGTACACGGAGTACACCATTCAGCCCCAAAATCAACTAATACCGGAACAGTATGCTGAAGAACTTCCTTATCAAAATTCGCGTCTGTTATGACTAGTTCACTCATTATAATTTCTCCTGATAATATTAAATGGTCAGCCGTATATCGTATGATGTCAGCATTATTCTACAATACCAAGTAAATCGGACCTCTGCACAATTAGATATTTTTCGCCTTCAAGTTCTACTTCTGTACCGCCATACTTAGCATAAATAACCTTATCACCATTTTTAACAACCTTTTGCAAATCTTCATCATTGCCAACAGCAATGACTTTTCCAATTTGAGGTTTTTCTTTTGCCGTATCAGGAATAATGATATTTCCTACTTTTTTCTCTTTATTCTCAATTGGCTTAACAAGTACACGGTCATCAAGGGGCGTTATCTTCATTTTTCTCCTCCTAATTACTTATTTTATTTTATGTTAATGAATTATTTTATGTTATCAGGACTTTTGCAGTGTAGTAATTTTATTATTATAAGTTCAAACTAATTGCGAGTGAATAAATCCACACGCTAAGTCAAAGAAAGCGTTCTAAAGAACGCTATATTATAGGACATTTTAGCGTTCTTTTATTGACTCAGCCTCGGTGTTTACACCGTCGCGGTATCTTATCAAAATAAATATAACATTATATCTTTTCCAAGCAAAAATATTTTATTAAAACTTTCTTTTCCTAATTCGCAACAGAAGAACACTGAGAAATTTCTATTATTTTACAACTTCTTATCAACATTATTCAGCGTATTTAGTCAGCATTTTTCAGCGTGTTATTCATTAAATAAGTTATATTTTGAATTCTGCTCTGCGTTTAAAACCTTTGCCTAATACTTCATACACATCACTAATAATCATAAATGCAGAAGGGTCAATTTCTTTGGCAAGACGACTAAGCTTATTTATTTCTCTACGAGTAACAATGCACAAAATAATTTTTTTTCCGGTTTTTGTATAAGGTCCCTCTCCTTTCAAAATTGTAACACCACGATTCATTTCTTTAATAATTGTATCTTTTATTTCATCTGCTTTATCAGAAATTATATATGATGCTTTAGCATATCCTAACCCCTCTATAAGCACATCTACAATCTTACTGGATATATAAAGAGCAATAAAACCCCATAATGAATATTCTATCCCTTGAAACACAAGACCAGCAATACTTATAACAAAGAAGTCAATCATCATAAATGTATTGCCAGCACTCATTATATTATGATGACTAAATATCTGTGCAATAATATCTGAACCACCAGTAGAACCTTTCCTACGAAAAACAATACCCAACCCAATGCCTAATAGAATTCCTCCATAAATTGAGGCTAATACCATATCATTAGTAAATGGCTTTATCTTTAATACAACATCAAAAAAATCAGTGAAAAAAGAGAACGAACACATTCCAAAAATAGTTTTAACACCAAATCGCTTTCCTAATTTATGAACGCCTAAAACAAAAAGTGGCACATTAAAAACTAACATAGTAATACCAATAGGTATTTTAAATAAGTAATGTAAAACAATAGATAAGCCACTAACTCCACCTGCCGCAATTTTGTTTGGCGATAAAAATAATACTAATGATAATGCCATCAAAGCACAGCCAACTAATATAAAAAAATAATCTAATGCGAACTCTTTTATAATGTTTTTAATTCTTTTTTTCATATATTTCCTAAAAGTGTCAAGCAATTATGATAAATTACATCAATTTTATTGCCAAATAATCTAAATGCTTTTTCTTTATTTCTGACATAACTTCTTAATTTATGGCGTTTAGTGATTAAATTTCTAACAAGATGTTTCACAATAAAACCAGTTCCACCTGTTACAAAAATGTTCAAAATATGTTTATTAGCTTATGTATTATTCTCTTAAATAAAGAAGCTTGCTTCTCCATAACAAAATAATCATTATATAAACTATCTATATTTTCATTATTGATTACTTTCATAGGATTTTCTTGCATAAGAAGTTCAGCAATCATAATGTCTAAATTGTCAGCAATAAAGCTATACACTTCCTTCATCATAACTTGGCGATTTTTTATATGATGCACATCAGAGGCAATGAAATGAACGCCACCTTCTTGTAATAACTGATGAGCAACTTTTGCCGCATTCTGTCCAAATTCTCCAAATAAACTACCTGCATTTATCTGAATTAGTATATCACGGTTTATCAAATCCTTTACAATATCAGGATTATTTTGTATATTAGCATATCTTTCAGCATGAGCGAGAATTGGCTTATAACCAGCAATTTGTAATTCAAATAACATTTGTACAAGATCAGTTGGCAATCCTTGTAAAGAACCTTCTACAAGAATATATTTACTATCTGCTAAAGTAAAACTCTCCTTATAAATTTTCTCTTTTAGATTAGGGACAAGATACAGTTCTGCACCTTTGTAGATTTTGATTTCCAAACCTTTACTTTCAACTTCCTGAATAAGTAATTGATATGCCTTATCAATTGTTTCTTTATTATTATCGTAAGAACCAGGCAAGATATGAGGAGTAGCAATAATTTCAGATATTCCTTGATTAATAATATGCTCTAAAATCTGAATGCTTTCCTTAACATCCTTGGCTCCATCATCTAAACCGGGTAATATATGACTATGAATGTCTATCATTATAATCTCAATTGAGTTAACTTAATATGAATGGCTTTTGAGAATCGTCTAATTAAGTTATCATTATCTTTAACAGGTTCTTTATTTGGTTATAAACAATAATTTTGAAATTGCTGTGTAGGTATTTCTCTTAAACTTAAAAACAACTTCATCATTATTTGTAACCTTTTCATTATTGAAAAATTCAGTAATTCTTGATTGTATCAGTGCAACATCTCTCTTAATCTTCCAACTATTCTCTGGATTTTGTCTATCAAAAAGAATAACAAATAGTCTATTATCTGCACCAAATCTTTGTTCCCCTTGATTTTCATAAAGCCAGATAATTAAATCTTTAGGGTTGTTC
>QMNM01000347.1 GCA_003647765.1 Candidatus Cloacimonadota bacterium | reverse complement strand
ATTTTGTGTAATTTTGTGGCTACAAATTTCTGGAAGTGCTGAAAAGTAATATCCGTATCTTTTATAATGTAGTAACAAATCCCCAAAAATGAAAACCAGTATAGACAAATTTTTGTATAATCGTGATGCTGGTGCAGATGAATTAGCTGCCCAGGAAATTGAAATTATACAAAAAATGCTCACAAATGGCTATACCAAAAAGCAAATTACGAACTTTCTTAATCAAGCATACAGCCAATTTCCAGTAATGGCTCCTATTATCAAAATTAAACTATATCTTCAAAAAAACGAAATCAACTTGAATAATCTAAATAATATTAGAAAAATTCTCGCTGATAAATCATATATACAGAATTCAAAAAAAATTTTTACTAACATCATATCTATTCTTACTTTTAGCAATAGTTCGTCAGTTAGAGCCATTTTCTTACATTACAAAAAATTGATACAAAAAATTATCTGTTGTCATTCTTTGCCGTTAGGTGAAGGTAATGCATTGCATAAATTTTTACTTGATAATAACATGTGTTCGCAGATTATAGAAGATAGCGAAACATCATTGTATATGGAGAAAGTGAATTCTATTATTATCGGTGCTGATATGGTAACAGAGGATTATGTAGTGAATAAAATCGGTTCTTTGCAATTAGCATTATTAGCCAGATATTATGATAAGCCAGTTTATGTTATTGCCTCTAAATCAAAATTCATAAATAAGCATTTAGTTAATTTCTCAAATTGGAATAGCTATTTTGAAAAAGTTGACAGGAGTTTGATAACAGAAATTATAAACTAATATTAAATTCATCTTAAAAAGAGTAAATTAGTGATTTGATAATAAGACCTTATTTTGTATATTTAATTGGAATGCTTAAATAGTCAAAAGGATAATGTATAATAATGCAATTATTAACAAATGGATATTTTTATTCATTAAATAAGAATAATGATATTTACAAAGCAATTTTAATTGATAGAGATAAGATTGTAGATTGTTTTTTTAATATACCTACAATTTCTGATGTAGAACAGATAGATTTACATAACAAATTTATATTTCCAGGGTTCATTGATGCACATACACATTTTGTTGAAACAGGTATTTTATCTCTTGGAGCAGACCTCTCATTAACAAATACGGTCAACGATGCTATACAATTGTTAAAGATGACCAAGCCGATTGATGGTATTATAATTGGCTATAATTTTGATCAATATAATTATGATGAGAAAAGAGAATTTACTTATAAGGAGTTGAATTCAGTATCAAAAACGACTCCTTTATTTATTCTTCGTAAAGATGGTCATTCTTGCTATTTGAATGAAATAGCATTTAACTTATTAAAATTGAACCCAAAGACAGTTGGAATTATTACAAAGAATAATAAATTTTGTGGAATTTTAAGGGGTCAAGCAAATTCAATCGCATCTAAATTTTTTAAAAGCCAGATAAAAAATGATGGAAAAATAATAGCATTTTACAAAGCGGCAGAACTTGCTATAAATAAAGGTGTTACAACTGTTCATGCTATGCTTGGCGATGCAAAGAATGATTTATCTGATTTATTATTATACGAAAATATAAAGAATGAATTGCATATCAAAATTATTCCATATCCACAGGTTTTTGATATAGAAAAAGTTGCCAATTTAGGTTATAATTTAATTGGTGGTTGTTTATTAGTGGACGGTTCTTTTGGTTCTCATACTGCGGCTTTAATGTCGTCTTATGCTGATTCACCTGGGAATGGCGTACTTTATCATTCGGATAGCTTTTGGTATAATTTCTTTATGAATGCAGAAAAGAAACATATTAGAGTGGCAGTTCATTCTATTGGAGATAGAGCAATTTTGCAGATTCTTAATGCTATTGAAATGGCTAAACAAAAGCATTCTAAATCTAATCTACAACATATTATTATCCACTTTGAATTAACACCAGATTATATTTTGGATAAAGCCAGAGAATTAGATGTGCAATTAGTTATGCAACCTGTTTTTGAATATATTTGGGGTGGAAAAGGAAAAATGTATGAACAGGTTTTAGGCAAAGAAAGGATTATGCAAACTAATCGGTTTAGGAGTATATTACAAAGAGGTCTGTTAGTTGCTGGTAGTTCCGATGCTTATGTTACACCAATAGATCCTTTACTCGGAATTTATTCAGCTGTTAATCACCCAAACCCAGATGAAAAAATCTCTAAATTAGAAGCATTGAGAATGTTCACTACTAATGCAGCTGAAGTTTCCGGAGATGAGAATAATTTAGGGAAAATAGATAAAGAATATATTGCAAATTTAGTTGTTTTAGCAGAAAATCCTCTCGCTACCGAAAGAATAGATAAAATAAAAATTGAGCAGGTATTTATCAATGGTATGGGACTTGTATTAAGAGGTGTCTAATATGGAAATAGAAGATTTAGTGGTATTATGCAGGGTTAGTAATTTGATGCAATTTGATGCTATTAAGGAAGTGCTTGAACACAATGGGATTCACTATACTTTTCGCCATCGTGGATTATCTATAGGGCGTGCTTATGAATTACCATTTTTAAGTGAATCTGGGATTGAAAT
>QMNM01000346.1 GCA_003647765.1 Candidatus Cloacimonadota bacterium | reverse complement strand
TATAAGTTCGCGATTGCAAGTTCGCGATTAAGTAAGAGATTAAACGCGAACAAATCGCTAACTCAACAGACTCATCGCAAAGGATTTAATTTATAAAAAGGTTCGCGTAAGTTCGCATAGTTCATATAAGTTCGCGATTGCAAGTTCGCGATGATTGCAGGAATTATGAAGTTTATTATTGAAACTTATGGTTGTCAGATGAATGTGGCTGATAGCGAGTTAGTATCTGCGATATTGGTGGATGCTGGCTTTGAGAAAACAGAATATATAAACAATGCTGATATTATTATTTTCAATACTTGCACAGTTAGACAGCATGCAGAAGATAGAGTTATAGGAAGAATTACGCAGGAAGCCAGAAGGAAAAAAGAGAAAACTGATTTGCTTATAGGCATTATAGGATGTGTCAGCCAACGCATTGGTAATAGATTAGTTCATCAAATTTCAGCACTTGACTTTGCTGTCGGCACTGACCAATATTTGCAATTGCCGGATATTATTCATAAATGTTATGAACAAAAGGTCTCTATCTCTCAACTTACAGTTAATCATAGAGAGAATTACGAAAATATCTACCCTTTACGAAAAAAAGGGATTAGCGCATTTATTAGTATAATGCGTGGTTGTAATAATTTCTGTTCCTATTGTATAGTGCCTTATACACGAGGCAGAGAACGAAGTAGAAGACCTAAAGAGATTATCAAAGAAATTATGAGAGCTGGCAAAGATGGCTATAAAGATATTACATTATTAGGACAAAATGTGAACTCGTATTTTGCTGATGGTGTAGATTTTCCTGAACTTTTATATTTAGTAAATAATATTTCAGAGGTAAGTAGAATCAGGTTTGTTACATCTCATCCAAAGGATTTGTCAGATAGATTGATTGAAGCTATGGCTAGTCTGGATAAGGTGTGTGAGCATATACACTTACCAATGCAGTCAGGATCAAATAAGATATTAAAACTGATGAATCGTGGTTATACTATTGAACATTATTTAGGATTGATAAAAAATCTGCGAAAGGCAATACCAAAAGTGGCAATTACTACTGATATTATGTGTGGTTTTCCAGGTGAGACAGAACTAAATTTTTATGAGACATATCAAGCAATGCAAGAAATTGAATTTGATTATGCTTTTACTTTTAAATACTCTCCAAGACAATGGACTAAAGCCGCTGAAATGAATAACCAAATCCCTGAACAGAAACGATTGGAACGTTTACAAAAACTGATTAAATTACAGGAACAGATTACTCTAAAAAAATATCAACATTATATTGGCAAAAGAGTAGAGGTTTTAGTTGAACAAATTAGTAAGAGAAGTGATAAACAGGTCTCTGGACGGGCTCGTGATAATAAAATTGTAGTAATTACAGGCGACAAGAATTTGATTGGCAAGTTTATACAAGCAAAAATTACAGATGCTACAAAATGGACATTAAAAGGGGAAGCATTGCCTTATCAATAAAATGAACAATTTCTCCCTATCATATTTATTATCAGAACTTTTTATTGACAGTAAATTTTATAGAAACATAGATATTTAGGCATTTTTTTATCTGCAACCTCCTGATAAATTGGGACAGAATCTATACTGATTCAAAAATGTATTTAATTTGCACTACCACTACTCTATTGGATTGCCTGATTATCTTATGCAAAAAAATCGCTGATACATCGTAGAAGAATAATGATAGATAAGAGAGGTAAAGTTGGAAAGAAACGAAGTTGCAACAAGATATAGTAAAGCTTTTGTCTCTTTATATAAAAAAGAGCAATTAAAGGATATAAAATCACAAATCATCCAATTGGATAAATTTCTTACATCCAATCCCAAAATAAAGAAATTTCTAATTTCACCTGTAGTTAATTTTGAGTATAAAAAAGAAATTGTTAGAGATATAACTCAAAGTATGGAATTGGATAACAAAATAACAAACTTTCTATTTATCTTAATAGAGAATAATCGCATTGTCTATTTTGACAACATTATAGAACACATAATTGCTCTTATTCATAAGGGACTTAATATCTTTACTGTAAATTTAACTTTAGCACATAATCTTGATAAAGAATCAATACAGAATATTGTAAATATAATAAGAAAGCAGCTGTCAGGAGAGATAATTGTCCAGAAGAAAATAAATCCTGATATAATTGGCGGCTTTGTTGCAGAAACAGGAAATATCTCTATTGATGGCTCTCTTAAAAATAGTTTAGAAAAAATTATTGAATCATCATACAGAAGAGATATAAAGAGCAATTTAATATAGGTTTTAAAATTGACTCAATTATTAGAGTAAAAAAATAGTCATTTTGAGCTGATACCAAATGCGTAGTGCGTAGAGCGTAGGGTGTAGGGCGTAGAGCGTAGCACAGGGTTCAAAGCCTGTGTCCCATAGTTCCCCAATGCGTAAAGCGTAACTGAATCTCTGTGGTTTGATTACTTGCTTCTATCAGAAAGATAAAGTATTATGGAAAAATATGCAGTAACATTTACAGATATTGCCTTAAAAAATCTGAGAAAAATTCCACAAAAAAATCAGAAAATAATTCTAATAAATATTGAACTT
>QMNM01000345.1 GCA_003647765.1 Candidatus Cloacimonadota bacterium | reverse complement strand
GATAATGTAATATCATATTCTATTTCTGCGGGTAATAGTCAGACTTATGATTTGACTTTTACACCTCCTTCTGCTGGTTCTTACAATGGTAATGTAGTTATCACTTCTAATGACCCGACACATCCGACAAATAATCTTGCAGTAACAGGAACCGGAGTTAATCCACCGGATATTACAGTTACCCCTTCATCATTCTCAAAAACATTACCACCAGATAATACTACATCAGACACTTTGTTTATAGGAAATGCTGGAGATGTAACACTTGATTATACAGCAACAGTTGTTTATGCAAAAGGCAATCGCGATGATTTATTGAATGAGAACTTTGACAGTGGCATTCCTGGCGACTGGACAATTGTTGATGGCTATTCTGATGGTGAGACCTGGTATGGGGCAACTGATTATGGTGGAAGCACATTAGACGGCACACCATTTGCATTTGTTGATAGTGATGGTGCTGGCTGGGTTGATATGGATGAACAGTTAATCACACCAGAAATGGATGCATCATCTTACACATCATTAACCCTTGAATTTGACCATTACTTCCTATATTATTCTGGTGGAGGAAGTGAGAAAGGCGATGTAGATATCTGGGATGGAAGCAATTGGCAAAATGTTGCACGATTCACTTCTACAACAGGTTCCTGGACTACACCTGACCATCAGACAATAGATATTCTTACTTATGCAAATGCAAATCTAAAAGTTCGCTTCCATTATTATGATGCGAATTATGATTGGTATTGGGCAGTTGACAATATTGTAATAAGTGGCACAGGTGGCTCATCAGACAATTGGCTTACTCTAAATGGTGGTTCAAGTGTAAATGGTTCAGTTCCAGCAGGTAGCCCTGATGATGAGATACTTGTTGGATTTGATTCTAATGGACTTACAGATGGCACTTATAATGCTGATATTGTGATTACAAGCAATGACCCTGATGAATCGCCATATACTGTTCCCGTGACTTTGAGTGTAAGTTCCGTCCCTACTTTGGGAAATCTTGATGGCTATGTAACAGAATATGGCACAAAAGCACCAATTGAAAATGCAGTAGTAACAATCAGCACTTATTCTGATACAACTGATGTGAATGGATATTATTTCATTGAGAACATTCCAGTTGGAACTTATGATGTAACTGCAACTGCTGATACATACTTTGAGTCTACTATTACGGGTGTATCCATCACTGATGGCACTACAACGCAGATTGATTTTGAATTGATGTGGGCTGAAATTGATGTAAGTCCAAGTTCATTTGATCTCACTGTAAGTCCAGATGAAATTGTTGATACGATAATGACTATAACAAATGATGGACCTGGTGATTTGACTTATAGTTGTAGTATTGAGTTTCTGACAAAGAGCAAGTCTCCTTCTATTCTTGTTGTTGATCGTGATGGAAGTGCTATGGGTTCTTATACTGATGATTGGCCATATTTCCAGGCAGCTCTTGATGCTAATGGATATAATTATACCTATTATGAAGTTACAGACCTCCATAATGATGGCCCTAATTTAGCCACAATGCAATTATATGACATTATCATCTGGTTTAGTGGTGAGGTCTGGGGTTACTATGGAGATGATTGTATGACTGCTAATGATGAAGTAAATCTTGCAGATTATCTTGATGATGGTGGAGCATTATTCCTTTCTGCTCAGGATTATTTATGGGCTTCTTATCCAAGTGCTGGCTCATTCTCGTCTGGTGAGTTTCCGTATGATTATCTTGGGATGAGAAGTGTATCTCAAGATAATTGGTTAATATCTTCACCATCTACAGGAACTATTGAAGGTGTCTCTGGTTCACTTGCAGAAGGATATACTTTTAATATCCAGGACATTTATACTACTACAAGAGAAGGTCTTTGGATTGACGAAATTACCAGCCATGTTGGCATAGATATGTTCAATGTTACCAGTCCAACACCTGAAGGTATTTGTGCTCTCCAGTATGAAAGTGTGGATTTTAAGACAGTGTTCACAACCGCATCATTTGCTGCAATTACAAGTTCATCAGTTCAAGCAGACCTGATGGCTGATGTTATTGGTTATCTCACACCTCAAACAGAAGAATGGCTATCTATTACTGCCAATGGTTCAGGCACAGTTCCCGGCTGGGCTAAAGGTTCTGTTGATGTCTCCATTCGTTTTGATGCTACTGGTCTTACTGATACAACAAAAACTGCAAATATTGTTATTACAAATAATGCCGGTCCAACCGAGTATGTCCCTGTAACTATGATAGTATCCTCTACTGCTCAACCAGAAATATCAGTTAATCCAGATTCACTTGATTATGGCAAAGTATTAGTAGGTTCTGATTCAACACAGCAGTTCAGTATAGAAAATACAGGCACAGCAGAACTTTCTGGTAATATAACCACACCTACGGATTTCACAGTTGCATCTCGTTCTATATATGTAAAAGGCAATGGAGCAAAGAATGTTCTATCATTCAATATCCCATCTGGACAGACACTCGTGTATGATTTGACATTCACACCATCATTAGAACAGACCTATTCTGATAGTGTAGTTATCACATCCAATGACCCGATTAATCCAATAGAATATATT
>QMNM01000344.1 GCA_003647765.1 Candidatus Cloacimonadota bacterium | reverse complement strand
TGTTTTCATGAATAAAGAAGACCAATTAGATGATGACGATAAAGAAGAAATGGCTGAGTTAGTTGAAATGGAAATCAGAGAATTACTAGATATGTATGGTTTTGATGGCGACAACACTCCAATTATTTTAGGTTCTGCTTTTCAAGCACTTGAAGAAGCTAAATCAGGAACATTAGGAAAATGGTCTGAAAAGATTGTTGAATTAATGGATGCTGTTGATACTTGGATTGAAGAACCAGTAAGAGATACTGATAAAGATTTCTTAATGCCTATCGAAGATGTTTTCTCAATTCCAGGTAGAGGTACTGTTGTTACTGGTAAGATTGAAAGAGGAACTATTAAATTAGGTGAAACTGTTGAAATCGTTGGTATCAAAGACACTCAAACAACTACTGTAACAGGTATTGAGATGTTCAGAAAAGAAATGGAAGAAGGTTTAGCTGGTGATAATGCTGGTATTCTTATTAGAGGTATTGATAAGAATGATGTTGAAAGAGGACAAGTTCTTTGTGTTCCAGGTTCAATTACTCCACATACTAAGTTCACAGCAGAAGTATATGTGTTAAGTAAAGATGAAGGTGGTAGACATACTCCATTCTTTAACAACTACAGACCACAATTCTATTTCTATACATCAGACATTACTGGTGCTATCACATTAGCTGATGGTGTTGAAATGGCTATGCCAGGTGACAATGTTACAATTTCTGTTGAGTTAATCGCTCCAATGGCAATTGAGAAAGGAACAACATTCGCTATCAGAGAAGGTGGTAGAACAGTTGGTTCTGGAATGATTGGTGAAATCATCGCATAAGGGTTAATCCCCTTATTAATAAAGGTAGTTATATGTTAGATTACAAACAATTTGAACCGGAAAACGGATGGCATAAGCAAGATACAGAAGATACTATTGAACATGTTATCTCTGTATTGACTAGACAAGATGTGCCTGATGACGAAATTGAATCAATTATCAATGATATGATTTCGGTCATGATGTCAGAATACGGTGAATAATGATATATCAGTCTGTAATGGACTGATACTCACCCAAAATAAAGACTCCTTACTAAACCCCAAAATACTTCCAAATGATTATTATTTTTCTACACAATATTATTCCGAATATGGTGAAACAATCCCTCTACATATTATTGATTTTGATATTATTAGTATAATATTTAATTACATATCAATACATCACATTGAATATATTGCTTTATTTCCAGATAGAGACATCACAAATATTTTTTATACTGTCGAACAATACCCATTCTAATTTTTATTGTATAATAAGACCATACATATAAAAGGAACTAAAAATATGACAGATTATACAAAATGGAATAAATTCTTAGCTATTGACTTGGGCTACGGAGATGTTAAATTAGCATTAAAAAAAGAGGATGGGACTTTAATGATTGCAAAATTTCCATCTGCTGTTGCACGAGTTAATCCAAAGCGATTTGGTGCTGGTGAAGCGGTTGAATTTGAGGGAGATCATTATTTAATTGGTGAAAATGCAATCAACTATAAGCCAGTTGAAATGAATGACTATGAAACATTAGAGAAATATGCTCCACTATTAATTTTTCATGCTTTCAGAAAATATGGTGAATTTACTACACTAATCACTGGTCTTTCTATTCGTCAAGAAGACAACTCTACAAGCTTCAAAGATAGACTTTCTAACTTTGTCATTGATGGTGAAGAATATACTGCAGATGTAAAACTTTTACCTCAAGGTATCGGTGCAAAAATTGTTGCTCAAAAACAATTTGATGACATTAAAAATTATTTAGTGTGTGATGGTGGATTTAATACCGTTGATTTAGTTCCAGTTTTTGATGGTAAGGCAGATTTACACTCGGTTGATGCACTTGAAAATAGAGGTATCATTGAAGTTGTTAATGAACTTATTGACCATATTGCCGGTGAATACAATATTGAATTATCTCCAAAAGAAGCAAAGTATGCTCTTGATAACCAAAAAATTGATATTTACGGTAAAGACATTGATTTATCTGAAATCATCAGTCATATCACTACTGATTACTCTAAAGATTTAGTGAGACAGATTGAAAGAAAGTTTAAGAAGTCTTGGCATAAATTCCAAAAAGTAATTATCGTTGGTGGTTTATCTCATTTTGTTGATGACAAGGTGTATGAGCACTTGGCAACAGTGACTAAAGGTGAATACTACAATGTAGTTGGTTTCCATCAATATGCTTTAGAAAAGCTTGGTAGTGATGAAGTATCAAAACCAAAAGTTACAAGAAGTAGAAAAGTTAAGAACCTTTAATTAAACACCCTCTTTTATAAATAATTCTCCAAGAGGGGAATTAAATGAAATGTAACACACTCAAACATTATATTACTGCATTTTTAGAAAAGAATCTAAGTAATATGAAAAAAGTAAGGTTGGTAGAACAACTTCAAAAAATAGTTTTAACTGAAACGGATATATCTGATGATAGATGTGAAGAACTGAATTCATCATTGTATTTTATAATGTATATGGAAGATTGAAATGGATAAGAATACTTTTGGAGACTCAGACTCAGCAGTAATGTTAGTAAATATTTTAGATAC
>QMNM01000343.1 GCA_003647765.1 Candidatus Cloacimonadota bacterium | reverse complement strand
TTCCGAGAAGAATTTTTTTCCCTAAGAGTGGATTATGTTTATTTGATGATGTCATTTTCAAGAAATTCCTCTTCTGTTGGCAGACGGAAATAAATTTCATCGTTTAAAAATTCTTCAATGGCGATGAGTGTCGGTTTTGGCAATCTTTCGTAGAATCTAGATATTTCAATTTGTTCCCTATTCTCAAAAATTTCTTCCAGATTGTCAGAATAAGATGCAAATTCAGCTAATTTTTTATCTAGTTCTGTTTTCATTTCAAGAGCAATTTGTAGCGACCGCTTTGAGATAATTTGAATAGTTTCATAAATACTTTCGGTAGAGGAGTCCAAATCATTTAGATTTCTGGTAATAGTGTTTGTTGGTGCTTTTGCTTGGGTATAATCCATAATAAAAAAATTTATGATTGTTTGACAAAATTAGACGATTGTTTGTAAATGCGTCGTGCTTCTTTTAAATATTTTGTTTCGGGAAATTGGTCAATTAATAAAAGATAGCTTTCTATCGTGGATTGATAGCGTTCTCTCTTTTTCTTCTGAACACTATTCTCCGCATATAAAAAGTGAGATTTTAAAATTAAAAATAGAATTTCTTCACGATTCTTAGTGTCCGGATAATCACGGAGTACATTATTTAGAGCAACAACAGCAGAATTATAATTTCCTAACTTAAAATATAATTTAGAGTCATTATACTCCTTGGTTTGAAGTTTTTCAGTTAATCGTTGTATAAGATGATTTACTGAGTCTTTTTTTTCGGACTCAGGATAGTGAGTCAGAAATAGTTGAAAGTGACTAATAGCTTTATTCGTATAGGTTTGATCTAAAGTAGGTGAAGGAGAGTATTCAAAAAGACAATATGCAGACATAAACTCGCATTCCTCATTATGTTGACTTAGTGGATAAGTTTGTTTAAATTTGTCAAAATAGTAGGCAGCCATTAATATATCGCCTTGATAATAGGTGCAATAGGCATAGTAGTAATCTATCTTCTCAGCTTTCTCATTTCCGCGATAAACATTCTGAACCTGCTGAAATAATGATGATGCTCTGAAAAAATCTTTATCCTGATAATATTCTACTGCTTTTTGATATTTAGCATCAAAGTCATCACTTTTCAGGAGCTTTTGGTAGCTGCTGCATGAAAAGAAGATAAAAAGACCAAAAAGGACAATAATTATTTTAAAAAAAGCTGCTTTCATAAAACGATTTGCAAAAATACTACATTTGAATGATTTAAACGGTAAAAAAAACTAAATATTTTTTAAGTGGACTTTTAGTGATAAAATATTAGAAAAAAGCTTACTCTAAAAAGCAGATATCTACCTATTTTTTATTCTGAAGATGTCATTCTGTCCAAAGGATTCCTTCGGGGATTTTGACAAAATTTACTGATACCGTGAAAGTTAAAGATCCCGAAATAAATCCTTCCAAGGAGTAAACGGAATGACAAAAAAGACTTTTTTAGAGTGGGTTTAGAAAATAATAATAAAATAAAAATTTGTGCCTTGCACCTTATTAGTATCTTTGTTTCTTGAAAGAAAGTAATTAATAGAAGTCCATTTAAATTTTTCTATCATGTTGAAAATTGTTGATATCGTTCCTTATTTTCCAAAGAAAGTAATTGAGATTTCTAAATTAGACACACACAAACCAGAATTGAATACGAAAAAAATTATTGATGCTATCGGTGTAGAATATGTTCATCAATCAGCAAAAGATGAATATGCAGTTGATATGGGTAGAAAAGCTGCTGAGAAACTGATTAAAAAAAATAATTTAAAAAAAGATGATATTGATTTTTTGTTTTTTGCATCTTTAAATAATTACTTTTTTATTCCTGCTTCTGTATTTTTTCTTCACAAACAATTAGATTTATCTGACAAAACTGCTTCTTACCAACTAAAATTAGGTTGCTCTGCTTTTATTTACGGATTAATGTTAATACAAGGATTATTTGCAACCAACCAAGCTAAAAGAGTTTTATTGGTAACTGCAATTGATATCCGAAACTTTTTATATCCAAATAGTTTAGGTACATTTCTATTATTTGGTGACGGTGCTACTGCTACAATAATTGAAAAAAACGATGCAGCACCAATTATTCCTTTTGTATATGGTTCTAATGGAAGATTTGCCGATAATGTATTTATTAAGGACGGAACTGAAAATTTTCCATATTCAAAAAAATCATTTAAAGAAAGAAAAGATAAATATGGGACAACTTTCTCGGATGCTACTTTATATTTAAATTCAGTAAATACTTTTAATAATACAATTTCCAAAACAGAATGGATGTTTCAAAAACTTGTTGAAGAAAAAGGTGTTAACTTAGCTAATATTGACTTTTTTTTCTTCCATCAATCTAGTTTGTTAACCTTAAAAGCTTTACAGAAAAAGTTTAATATCCCTGATGAAAAAATGATTTTTGCTTTAAAAAACTATGGAAACACTGTTAGTTCTACCATTCCTATTGCATTATTTGACGCAGAAAAACAAGGCAAATTAAAACGAGGTGACAAAATTCTATTGTCCGCTTTCGGAATCGGATTCTCGTGGATTTCTGCTGTTCTAGAATATTAATTTTTTCACTATCATTT
>QMNM01000342.1 GCA_003647765.1 Candidatus Cloacimonadota bacterium | reverse complement strand
TGAGTATATGGTTTTGTGGCGGTTTTTGAAACATAAAAGTTTCAACTTACACCGATGTTTATTTAATGTTAAAGTGTTCATATTTAGTACTTCACCCGCCATAAACTATATACATTGTCAGGCTTTTGTGCTTTCTATTCAACTCTTTCATATGGAAATACATTCTTATAATTCCTATGTAGATATGAACCAATAGATGGAGCATTCAATAATCCATCAAATTCAAATTGAGGCACTCCTTTATAAACATAAAGAGAACCATTTAAAAATCGCACATAAACTTCTTGTGTTGTGTCATCATATCCTATTTCGGATATATTTGATGAACGAACTGGTGTCATTTCAGGTATCATATTATTTTTCCTTTAATTTATGATTTCTCCATAGAGAAAGTAGTTTTTTATAATCATCTTCGGTAATTTTGCTTTTATCATTCATCCATTTTTCAGATACAATAGGGTCTGAACTTTTTGGAGCATTTGATAGTTTATAAAACTGAACTCTTGAAGGTATTTTCACACCTTCTCCTGATATAATTCCTTCACCTGTTCTTAAACTTGGAAGTAAATCAATCATAGTTTGTAATTCATCTTGAATTGCAGAACGGATATGACCTCTATCCTTAGAATTATTCATTCTTAATGCTATTATAGTTCCACATTGACTCAAAACAGTCTCATCTAATTCAGAAGGTCTTTGAGTTACAAGTGCAAGGCCAACTCCGTATTTCCTACCTTCCTTTGCTATTGATTGAACTGCTCTTGAAGATATTGAATCTTCTCCTGCCTTTAAATAATTATGTGCCTCTTCCAAAACGATTAATAGGGGTTGCTCTTTCCCCCCAATTAGTAGATTCTGTCCCCAAAATAAAGCATCATAAATTATTTTCAACAATGTTCCTGATATTGAAGTCATTATTTCACTTGGAATACCCGATAAATCAAGAATAGTTATTGGCTCATCACTTCCAAGCCATTCAAATAAGAGACTACTTAAATCTTTTTCCACATATCCATCTAAGTTTGGTGAATAATCCCTTGCTTCAAAAAGAAAATTATAAGTAGAATCTTTAAGTTTAATTCTCACGCTATCAAGAAAACCTAAAATCCCCTTTGCCTTATTATTTAAAAATGGCTCTCCACCACCAGGACTCGCTATTTCATAAGTGCTTGATGTTAATTCAGCAGAATTGCCTTTTTTAACAAGACATTCAGTGACTCTATCTTTTTTGAATGTTTTTCTTTCAAAATTATCAAGTTCAAACCACAATTGTTTTAGACTAAAAGGAATTGGAGAATCGGCTGTTACTAATTCTTTTTCAACATCTAATTTATTTTTGTCAATTGAATTAAGTTTTGCTTCTGCAATTTTTGTTCTGAAATAATCTCTATTTTGGTCACTTAGAGTTCCTGAGAAAATACTTAATAATTCATTAAATGGTAATGCCCAAAATGGAATAAATAGATTAATATCGTCTTTTTCTGTATTAATTTTGAACACATTACTTTTCTCTTTTAATACTTCATTATATTCACCATGTGGGTCTATAACTAAGATTCTCGAACTTTTAAATTTTTTACTTGCTATTGCATTTAATAATATTCCAACAGCATTTGATTTACCACTACCAGTAGAACCTAAAATAGCACAATGTCTACTTACTAATTTGTTTAAATCAATTTTAGCGTTTAAACTTTCTGAAATGCTAATATTTCCAACAGTTATTGAATTAGTTTCGTCATATCCGCCATAAATAACATCTAAATCTTTTATTGTTACTAAATGGACTTTATCACCAGTTGTAGGCGATTGAGATACTCCTCTTTCAAATTTTCTTCCAATTTGTTCTCCAACCAAAACCATATTCAACCATTGCCTGTTATCAAGTAGAGAATAATCTTGTTTTGCTAATTCTTTAATACTATCAGGTATTGCAGAAGCTCCAATTTGCGTAACAATTCCATAAAGATTTGCATAACCTAACGGAACTTTCAAAAAAGAACCTATTTGACCAATTCGATATACGATTCCATCAATTACAGGCATATTTGATTTCATCGTATCTGAAAGTTGCACCGTTATTGTGTTTCCGCTTACGCTGATAATTTCTCCTATTTCAGTTTGAATATCAATCATTTTATACTTTCCTGAATTTGTTCGTTCTCATAAATCATATTTTTAAGGAATTTTACAAATTTTGAATAATCAGGTAAAACTAATTCTCCTTTCCCTGTCCATATTTCCTCACCTTTCTTTACCTTTTTTATTTCTTTTTCATTGTCAAATGCATCTTCATCAAAATATGATGTAATATTTGGAGTGTCATCTTTGTCTGGCTCTCTTTTAAGTTGCCATTCTCCATATTGACAACCGATTACTGCGTTTCTACATCCATATACAGAAATTTTTCTATTTGATTTAGCCAATTTAGATAAATCAGAATCTTCTGATAAAATATAATTCTTTACCCATCTTTTATTCTCACCATCATTTATTTCTTCCCAAGCAATATCGTAAAAAAGAGCATAAACATGAGTAGAAGGATTTGAATTTAATGCTGTTAGAATTCTTTCATTAATATGTTCATCACCAAATGAAT
>QMNM01000341.1 GCA_003647765.1 Candidatus Cloacimonadota bacterium | reverse complement strand
CGAAGAGCGAAGAGCGTAGTGCGAAGGGCGTAGTGCGTAATGCGGAAAGCGATATACAATCTGCAAAAGTTCATCTGTTTAAGGCACAGACAAACTGTCCGTATTGGCATGGTGTATTTGGTGGACTTTATCTTCCACATCTGCGATACGCTATTTATCAACATCTAATTGCCGCAGAAAACATCATTGATCAAATAGAAAAAAAGAAGTGGTCATTTCAACATTACGATTTTGATTGCGATGGTGCAGAAGAATTAATCTTTGGAAATGAAATGATAAACATTTATATTAAGCCAAGTTCTGGTGGCAGTGTTTTTGAACTGGATTATAAACCAAAATGTATTAACATAATGAATACAATGCAAAGAAGAAAAGAGGCATATCATCGCAGATTGAAAAATGCATCCATACAAAAAACAGGAGAACATCAAAGTATTCACAATATCGTTGTTAGCAAGGAAAATGATATTGATAAATATTTATTCTATGACTGGCATGCTCGTTATTCATTATTAGACCATTTCTTTGCACTTGACACCAAAATTGAGAATGTGTATAAATGTTGCTATCAAGAATATGGGGATTTTATAAATCAGCCATATCAATGGGAAAAAATACAAAAAGAGGAATGCTTAATTATTGCACTATTTCGTGAAGCACATTTATGGCAACCTGATTGTCCAAAGAAAATCAGTGTAAAAAAAATAATTAAATTAAATAAGGATTCTTCAAATGTAGATATAACTTATCAAATAACTAATCTTCATAATGCAAGAGTAAAATTCAATTTTGGTGCGGAGTTCAATTTTTCGTTCCTATCAGGAGCATCAGCAGACCGCTATTATAAACTAAACAATGGCAGAATAAAATTAGAAAATGCCAATTTAAATAATATCAATTCCATACAAAATGTAAGAAATGTCTCGTTAATTGATGAATGGTTTGGAATAGAAGTATCAATTGAATCTATTGATAATTTTACATTATGGACTTTTCCTATTGAGACGATTTCCAATTCAGAAGCTGGATTTGAAAGGATTTATCAGAATTCTGCTGTTATTCCAAAATGGGAATTTTCCTTGAACCCAAATGAAACAAAGATTATTAAATTAAACTATGACATTGAGCGATTATAAATAAAATCCATTAGCTTAATTTTACTTTGTCAAGTTACAGTGAATCTGTTCTATTATTATTTACTGAGCTTGCGCAGATAGTGCAAGGATTAACTTACAATAAAAATCCTCCTGTAAATAATTCTGTGCTGAATTGTTAATATTTACTTCTGTCATTGCGAGCCTTGATTTATCAGACTGAAGCAATCTAATCACGCTGAGAGGAAAGAAGGAGATTTCTATGAATATAAAAAAAACAGAATTGGAAGACATATTTAATAATTTTCATAAGAAGAAAATTTTAGTAATTGGTGACTTGATGTTAGACCATTATATTTTTGGCACTGTTGACAGAATCTCTCCTGAGGCTCCTGTTCCAGTTGTAAATGTTAGGAATGAGGAATTTCGTTTAGGTGGTGCTGCGAATGTCGCTAATAATATTAAATCATTAGGTGCTGAGCCGATACCTATTGGAATAATTGGGAATAACCAGATTGGCGAAAAAATTGCTCAATTATTTGAAAATATGCATATTTCTACAAAGGGATTATTTCGTATAGATAATCGTCCAACTACGCAAAAGATCAGATTGATAGCACATCAGCAGCAAGTTGCGCGTGTAGATTTTGAAGAAATAGAGGATATATCGGATAAATTGGCTGATGAGATCATTGCCTTTATTAAAGAGAATATAGATACTATAGATGGAATTATCGTTCAAGATTATAATAAGGGATTGCTAACAGAAAACTTAATTACACAACTTATTGATATATCTAATGATAATACTAAATTGATTGCTGTTGACCCGAAGGCAAAAAATTTCTTCTCTTACAAGGATGTAACAGTATTTAAGCCAAATAATAGTGAATTTAGACATAATATGAATATTACTTCTGATAATAAGGATGCGTTTATTAGTGCTGGAAGAGATTTAATGAAAAGAATAAATTGTCAGTATTTAGTAATCACACAAGGACAAGATGGATTAACTGTTTTTAAGAGAGATGATACATATTTTTGCATCCCTACATTTGCTCAGCAGGTTTATGATGTTTCAGGTGCAGGCGATACTATAATTAGCACATTAACACTTTCTTTATTAGCTAATTGTTCTATTAGAAAATCAGCAATTATAGCTAATCACGCAGCTGGAGTAGCTTGTGGAAAACTTGGGGTGCAACCTGTTTATCAAGAAGAGATTGTGAATTCATTTAGAATTCGTAAGAATTTATATTAACAAACTTCTTTCTAAAATAAAAATAATATAGTAAACCACAGAAATTAGCCACGAAGAAACACAAGGTGTAGAGCGTAGGGCGTAGGGCGTAATGCGTAATGCGTAGGGCGTAATGCGTATGGAGACACCAAAATTATTTTCTCTCTCTGTGTCCATATAATCTTTTAAATCTTTATAATCTTTCAATCTTTATGAATCTTTTCAATCTTTCAATCTTTATAATCTTCTCTGTGCACTCTGTGTCTCTGTGGCAAAGAAAGAAT
>QMNM01000340.1 GCA_003647765.1 Candidatus Cloacimonadota bacterium | reverse complement strand
GGATACCTTGCACGGATAATATCTGCAAGTTTAGATTGCATATAAAGTGACCTCTGTAGTAAGCACTCTGGAGCAAACTTATCTTCTACATCAATGTGTTCAAAGCTAAGGTAGTCCTTAAGTCTTTTCATATCTGATGCTCCGGATACTTGTAATAGAACATTTTGTTTAAGAAAGAAGAAATCTCATAAGTGAAGTGTTCACTATTATCCCACTTATATGTATTATATTGAAAGTGTTCATATAAGTTGTCAGTGCAGTCTTCAAGTAAGGGTAATCTCTCTTTGATTATATTCACCATGGCTTTGATGGTCGGCTTTGGTTGTGTATAACAACTAGGCTCCAACCATCGGACTAATTTTTTCACCAGTCAATCGCTATAATTTGGTTTTCTTTTAACGGTAACATACTATTAAGATGGTCTATCATATCTTTGTCTTCTATAAGTCTGATAAGTTGTCTGAAGTCAATCTCTGTTTCTTTGTCAAAGATTACCCAAGAGCCATCAGGGTCACCCTTTGTATTACTCATTAACATTTGGTAAGCTTTAGAGTTTTTATCGGAGATACTTCTAAAAGGTTTTCTCGCATAATTTACTTCATCATGATCACACATCAATCTGTATGTATTAATGAGTGGAATTCCGTTGAATTGAATAGAGTCTTTCCAGTATTCTGAATTGGCTGCAACTTCTATACCAAAATCATTATAAGTATTATAAGCTTCTTCTCGTGTTATCTTATCAGAATCATTATCATAGCAATCATCAATAACTTTAGAAAGTGTTTTGAATTTAGCTATCGTATCATCTGTGTACATATTAACTTGGGATTTACCATTCTCAAAATCATAACAATATGTTTCGTGTGATTCATTATATGGTATATTATGTTTAGTTAAACATTCTTCAATACATTTACTAACAAAGTTTTGGTCTGGAATTTCAATGCATTTACACTCTATACCTTTTATGTTAATTGGTCGTCTTCCAATACTGTAATAATCTTCTTTGTCTTTTGCTTGTGTAATATTATATATGTATAAATCCATTCCCATCGATAATCCTTAATTCTATTTTAATGGATTATATCGTAAAGGTTCTTTAATGGTGCTTAATTAGTATATTAATATAGGGTTGTATTAGCTCCAGAAAGATAATACTTTTATGTCGTGAGGATTGAAACCTAATTCTTCTTCAAGTAAAGAAGTTTCTGATTCGTTTAGATCTTTTGTGTTGATATTGATGTTGTTGTAATCTGTTTGTATTAAAATATTTGTTCGCAGTAAAAATAATTTACCTTGCTCAAGGAAAACTTCTAAGTAATCTTCCTCTTTCGCATAATATCTTTGTTCATCAGTCATTAGTTGGAGCTGCTGTCATTGCAGCATAATCCATATCATCTTGTGTTTCTGCATCAATGGTAATAGTTTTAGATACTTCCGCATAGTCTTCCGATTGAGTAGATGGTTCAGGTAATCCGTCTAATGGATTTTCCGGAGTTGTCGGTGGAATTATACCAGCATCCATTAGTTGTTGGTTTTTCATCTTAAGAAGTTCTTCTAATGCTTCTTCTCTTGTTGGCTCAATAACTTCTGTTTCTGACTCTTCTGTCATTTCATCTGCTTCAACAATATTATCATAAGCTTCCAGTGTTTCTCTTTCTGCTGTATCTGCTTCAATTACTGCTTCTGCATTTTCAACTATTGCATCACCCTCTGGTGTGCCTACAAGAGCTGGAGGAAGTGCATCAGTAGAATTCTCTGGTATTTGTGTCATATTGATATATGGGTCTTCTGTATCATATATATCAGCAAGTTTAGTAACTGTGATATACATTGATTGACCATCTACTTTATCACCAAAAATAAATTCTTCGATATGTTTTGAAGCTGTTGTTTCAGGTTTTTCAGTGTTGTTAATAACTTTCATTTGCTCTTGTTCTTCTACTGAAAATTGGTTAATGAAATCTCCAAGGTCTTTTAATGTTTGTGACCCTTGAACAGGAGTAACTGTCATTGTTTCTTCTTTAACCATAGTATAAGAAAAAGTCTGTTTTGTTAAGAATATATTAGCGAAAGCTTTTGTTCGTGGTTGAAACATAGAAATTTCATTTGCGAATAGATAAGACATATTTCTGATAGTAGTTTCTAAGAAAGCTTTTGGTATTGAAGACTGCCCCACTACAATAGGTGATACTCCTGTAGTTTCATCTCTTGGGTCAAACATAGATGAAGTAACAATGATAAATGGAGCACCTTGTTCCATTGGTAGTATTTCTGGCTGAACTTCTTCCATAGCTTCAAATGTGTCAACATTAGTATCAATAAGTTCAGTGTTAAAACTTTCTTCTTCTGCTGAAGCAGTTTTAGTATCAGCAATAGGTGGATACCATATACCAATTGTTCTTACAAATGTAGAATCTATCCACACTTGGATGGTTATGTCTTTTGTTCTATTCATTAGGGTATTCCTTTATAAATGTATTATACATTATTTATAGTAGTTGTGGGATGATTTGAAATTATTGTAAAATAATGATAAAAAGAGTTTTTAGTATAAATAAGATTAATATGAGGTAATCTATCAATCGTGGGGATTGATAGAAACTAACGGAACGACTCGTTAGATGTC
>QMNM01000339.1 GCA_003647765.1 Candidatus Cloacimonadota bacterium | reverse complement strand
GGCAGAAAAGCAAACTTTTTTTTATATCCAAGACATTGTTCAATATGTGCTAATATCCTCTCTGGATGCCCTATTACAAAATATTCTTTACCATTTTTAGTATAAAAATAATACTCCTCTGGAATAACATTAAAATGGCATAAGTATTTTTTGAGTCCAAGTATCGGCTTCCCTTGATATAGCATTAAATGAATATCTGATGAATAAAGTCCCAAAATATTTTCGTAAGGGTCATTACTTTTTATAGATGTAATCAACAAATTTGCTTGTTGACCTTTCTCTATTTTTCCAGAATAATCTTTCAATTTCAATGCTTTTGCTGGATTACTTGTAACCATCCTAAAAATGATTCTCGGTGAAATATCAGGAAATCTATCTTTTATAAATCTCAATTCACTAAATAGGTTAATACTACCAGACATAGTAGAATCTGTGCCAATACTAACATTTATTTGTAAATCAATCACAGTGTAAATATCTAATGTTTTATCCAATAAATAGAAATTTGATTCAGGACACCAAGCAATATTTACATCATTTCGTTTAATCTCTTGAAAATCATCGCGGTCAAAAGCAACACAATGAACTAAAAGTATGTTATTTCTTAATGGTATCATTTTTTTTAATTTAGCAAATTCTGATTTTGAAATTTTATCAGTGCCTTCAGCTAAATGAATAATAAACGGAGTATGTTCATTACATAAAGAGAACTCTTTCTCTAAACTATTTCCACCCCACCAATTATTCAACGTAATAGAGTGCACTTGATGATAATTACGAATTACTTCAATTGGAAATGACTCATAGTATCTATCATCCTGTTTAGGAATATGGTCTTGCACTATGGTAATGCCTGAAAAAATATTTTTATAAACGCCAAGCATAGCCATTTCCAATCCATTCCCTTTAAGTAAATTAAATGAACCATCATTTGTCCAATATTTATCACGCTCTTTAAATGAGAAAGAATTCTTCATATCCTCTACCCAAATATTACTGTTAGGATATGGTCTATTAAGTCCAGCAAGTGGTAGCCAATTACCAATTAAATGATCATGTACATTAATAAAAGAAGGATATGCTACAGCATCTTGAAAGCTGATGATATTGTCGGTCTTATATTTATCAGCAAATTTTCCATCTGCTAAATAAATATCTTCTCTTGTTACCTCTTTATCATTTTTGACTACTATTAAATTTGATAATTTCATCGCTTATTGACCTTCCTGAATTCATTCTATAAATTTGGTATCTATCAATTGTTAGTCAAATTTATTTTACATTACAATTGGATTATCCGTAATTATAAGATAAAAAATGTAAATAATATACAAAATTATAAATATTATTCCGTGTAATCTAATAATTTTTTTCTTTTTCAATGTATATAGAAAAAACAATAGTGAGAAGCCCAAACAAATAATTATATCATTACTAATTTTGTGTTGTACTAATATAGGATTTATAATAGAAGCGATACCAAGTACAAAAACTATATTATAGATATTACTGCCTATAATATTCCCAACTGCTATTGATGTTTTTCCTTTTAATCCTGCTGTTATTGAAGTAACAATTTCTGGAATAGAAGTGCCAAACGCGACTACTGAGATAGCTATTAGTTTTTTGCTAACGCCCCAAAGAACAGCAATTTTAATAGCATTTTTCACTACTAAATTTCCCCCAATTACAATTGCAAAACCTCCAATTATAACCAAGAAAATTGCTTTAAAGAGTGAATTATGTCTAAGTTCCTTATTAAATAAAATATTTTTTTCACGATCCGTTTTTGCCATTCTTAATAGATAGATTATGAATAGAAAAAGTAGTAGGATGAATATTATCCCTTCTATTCTGGATAGTTGAGCTAGAGAATGTAAAGGTAAAAAATCAATGGCAAAAAATAGTAAAATAATAGTAATAATAATAGAGAATGGAAGTTCAAATTTAATAGTAGAACCTTCAATACATAATGGTTTAAATAGAGCGGTAATTCCTATTGCCAGAGCAATATTAGCAATATTACTGCCAATAATATTCCCGAGTGCTATTTCATTCGCACCTATTATTGATGCTTTTATACTAACAGCTGCTTCTGGCGCACTTGTGCCAATAGCTGCAATTGTCAATCCAATAAATAGATGAGACACACCGAAATGTTCAGCCAGTTCACCTGCACCATCTATGAAATAATCTGCACCTTTAAATAATAAGACAAATCCTAATAATAATAACAAATATGTAATCACTTATCCTCATTCCGTCCTTTGCTAATTCAACGCAGAAAAACACTGATAAAATATCAAAATCCAAATTTCTAATGTGGTAAAAATGGTTAAAGCTATTTATATCGCTCCTACGGAGCTATGATTTGCTATTGTAATTATTGCTACGAGTATTTCATGCCTACGGGATTTTTTTCACAGAAACTCGACTCGGGTTCTTTGAACTCGAGTCGGGTTTCACGGTATATTGTCTAAAAATGGGTAATCCTGTATAAGTAGTGATATTCTGAGATGCTTTATTTAATAAATCATTCACCACTACTTCTTGTGGATTACCAAAAATTTATATGTGTTATTCAAAGTGCTATTCTTTATTGTATCGCCCTATGTATTACGCATTACGCCCTACGC
>QMNM01000338.1 GCA_003647765.1 Candidatus Cloacimonadota bacterium | reverse complement strand
CCCTTTCTTTTTTCGTGCAGCATCAAATACATCATCCTTTGTCATACTTTTTGGATCTGTATCTTGTGGAATACCAAGACAAAGTTCCTTAAAATCACAATACAAGCAGAGAATAGTATAAGTTTCTGAAAACTTCTGCTCTTTTTCTATGGCATCTATTTTTGCAAGAAATTTCTTCTTTAGCACTGGAATATCAGCAGCAGAATAAGCATACTTTGCCATGTGTTCATGTTCAACATAGACAAAAGCACACTCAATATGTTCAGCACCATAAGTTTCATAAGCCCAAATAGCATACATTTCTAATTGGTCTTTTGGTTTTGGCCACTTCTTTAATTGGTCTTTTGATTTACCACCACTTTTCCAATCAAAAATATAACAAGAGCTTGTTTTTTCATCCCATATAATAAGGTCAATGAACCCTCTAATAAGTGATTCTTCAAGAGTGTCAACAGGCTTCATATCTGCTCCAAGAAACATCTCTTGCTCTGGAACAAATTCACCCTTAAGACTTTTAATCCACTCATATATATCGGATTCATCAATGAATTTCAGCACCTTATTAATTGCTTTTTCAGCACCTTCAGCAGTCAATGATGTTAAATCATCCTCTGGCTCAAAGTTGGCAAGATTACCAATACAGTCAAATTCAAGAACACGGTGCATAAGAGATCCAGCTTCCAAGTGAGGCATTTGTTTTTGTTCTCTTGGCGGTCTAATTATGTAGTTGTAGTTGTAAGCCATTGGGCAAGAAGCAAACTTATCAATTTTTGAGAATGAATAAGGAGCATATTTGAACCCTGGAATCTTAAATTTCTTAAAGAACTCATACGTTGTTGCTGAGTTAAGTGTTGCACACTCATCTATAACATATCCCTCATTGGTCTTTACTATATCTATTGTATCGCCTACTTTACTTCCAGTAGAATCAAAATCTTTAATACATTCGTATTTCATTATAAACCTTTATGTTTTAATCTTATTTTACATTATAAATAAAAGAAAATGAGGTAAGTTATGATTTTAAGACAACTAATAGAAAATACTAATATTAAATACTCAAATGAGAGTGCTGACGGTCCAAGTTCTCAATATAATGGAGTGATTAAGGCAACAGCAGATAAAGTTGTTGGAACACTGGAATATACGGAATTTAAGGGATTAGTAACTATTAGTATGATTGAAGTAGATAAAGATTTTAGAGGTAATAAGATTGGTTTCAACTTAATTAAAGAACTTGCCAAAAAATACCCATACACTAAAATTATTAGAGGCAATTTAACCGATGACGGTGCTAAACTCTACAAATCAACTGAAAAATATTTTGCTCCTTATATCGCTAAGGGTGTTGACGAATGGGGTAAAAATCTGAATTTCAAGAAATATTTTGATGGAGGATTGAATTCATACTCCAAGAAAGAAATATCAAATATATTAAGCTCATGGAATGAAGAAGGGATTGAAATAGATGATTTGGATTTCTTTGAAGATATTGAGCAGATTGAAAAACTATTAAAACAATACAAAGTGAAATATATCAAAACAAAAAATAAAATAGTAATACCTGTTACTACTAAACTCACTGACTTATTGATACTTCTAAAGAATGACTTCCCGAAGATAGAACCAAAATATTTGAATGATTACGGTGATTTCTTAGAAACAGTATATAACAAATTACAGGATTAAAAATGATTTTAAGACAACTAATAGAAAAACTTTCAGTAGAGATTGAAGATAATGAAGAATATACAGAATACCATTTTAGCGATGAAGATGGGAATAAAGTGGGTCATATTTCAGTAGAAGAAATATTTGATGACTACATTGAAGAATATTATTTTACGGATGATGGATATGAAGATGAAGAAGTAATGAAATATATTGAGGAACTACCATCTGGAGCTATCAACAATATCCAAAAAGTATTCGTTGAAAAAGATTACAGAGGAAATCATTACGGTGAAAAGATGTTAAAGTTAGTAATTAAACCAAATGAACATTATATTCTTAATGCTTCACCGGATCATGATACATCATTAACACAAATAATAAAGATGTATAAATCGGTTGGGTTTGAAGAATTATTTGACCAAGGTGTAAATATCATAATGGTAAAGGACTAAAATAACTGTTCGGCTGATGGTTCTGTTTGAATGTATTTAAATGTATTAGACACATCAGAAAAACATTCTAATCCTTCGGCTATATCACGCGGTTCTGCTCTCTTGTTAAGAGTTTCAAAAAAAGTACCCATTACTAATTTTCGTGTATCTTCAAATGATTTTTCAATGAACTGATTATTATTTTTCCACACAACTTGAAAAGGTGGATTACTACCATTAGGAGTTAATGAACTAAGACCCTTAATTGAATTCCAAAAGACTTTACCAGTAGTTTTATTAACAACTAAAAAATAATAATCTTTATCCGTATCCATAAGGTTTTTGTCTAATGCTTCCAAATATACTGGCCAAGATTCACTACCAGTATATAATTTTCCGGTTAAAGCATAATATACACCTTTTTTTGAACTCGCATTATCTGCACCCATTGTAGTAGTAACTTTTATATTTACTGGTGCACCATTTGCTAAAAATATGTCCGCCCAAGCTCGTTCCTCTGGATCAAAAATAGTAAAT
>QMNM01000337.1 GCA_003647765.1 Candidatus Cloacimonadota bacterium | reverse complement strand
GTGTTGCAGATGCCAATGTGCATTTTTATAATTCAACCTCAGGGCATTTTATTAACAGTATTAGTGAATACTCTTCCGATCCTGCTCTTAAGACCACGGATTGTTCACCTGAAATTAATAACAGCACATTCAGGAATAGTAATAGCCAGGGTATATATTGTGATAATTCCTCACTCATCATCCGTGGAAGCCTAATTGAAAATAATGCAGACTATGGAATATATATAACGGGTAGCACTAGTATTCCTGATCTTGGAGCTAATGACCTTGCAGATAAGGGATTAAATACTATTCAGAATAATGATGATGGAAATTTCCAGGTATATAATAATACTGCTAATACTATCAATGCTTATTACAATATCTGGGAATATGATAATGCTGATAGCATTGATGCTCATATTTATGATGATGATGAAAATCCGGCAAAAGGTGAAGTCCTATTTGAACCATGGTTGACCAATGTTCTTGTTGCAGAATTTAGTGCAATACCAACCTCGGGTAATGCACCACTCACTGTCAATTTTACAGACCTATCAATACCCGGAACAGTATCAATTATTGAATGGCAATGGGATTTTCAAAACGATGGCACTATTGATTCATATGACCAAAATCCTATTCATATATACGATAACCCTGGAACATATACAGTATCATTAACAGTTACTGATGAAAATGATTCTACAGATACTGAAATAAAAATTGATTATATAACTGTAGAGTCCATTAGTCCAACAGCAAATTTTTCAGCTGATACAACATCTGGATATGCTCCATTAACTGTCAATTTCACAGATCTATCAATACCTGGTTCTTGGCCAATCGTTGCATGGGAATGGGATTTTGGTGACAGCACTTTCTCAAATGAACAAAATCCTACACATGAATATATTAGTGTTGGTAATTATACTGTTTCATTAACTGTTTTTGATGAATACAATACAACAGATATAATGACTGTAGAAAATCTAATTACCATCATAAATAGAGCACCCTATGTTATTTCTGAGATACCGGATCAAATAGTTGAAGAAGATTTTGAGGCATTTACTATAAATCTGGATGATCATTTTGCAGATGATGATGGTGATGATTTAATTTACTTAGTTGAATACAATTCAGATGAAATTCAAGCTGCAGTTGATGATAGTATTCTTACATTATCTTCTGTTCAAGATTGGTTTGGAACAGCTTCAATAGTAGTAACAGCTAATGATGGACATTCAGATAAAAGAAAATACTCAAAATCTAAAAATAGATATCGTGCTAGTTGCAGTGATACATTTGATGTTGTTATTCAGCCTGTTAATGATGCCCCTATATTAAATTACTTCATTCCTGAAGATACAACATTTACTATTAAAGTAGATTCTACTGTAATGTTTACCATTTCTGCGTATGATGTTGATAGCGAGATTCAATTTAGTTGGTTTATTGATGATGAGAATCAGGAAATCTCTGATAGTATATTTACCTATACATTTATAGAAGAAGGTGGATATGAAGTGAAATCAGTAGTATCCGATGAAGAATATAGTGTGGAAACAGTATGGCATGTTACTGTTGAAGCCGTATCTGTTGATAATAATGTAGTTGTAATCTATCAAACGAAACTCTATCAGAACACTCCCAATCCATTTAATCCAGAGACAAAGATCTGCTTTGATATAAAAGATAATAATTCTGATGTCTCATTAGCAATTTATGATATTAAAGGACAATTAGTAAAGAGATTGGTAAAAAGAAATTATAACAGAGGTAAGTATTCAGTAATTTGGAATGGTAAAGATAATAACGAAAAAGATGTTCCGTCAGGAATTTATTTCTTCAAAATGGAAATGGATAAATTTTCTAATGTTAAGAAATGTATATTGTTGAAATAGGTTTTAGTTGAATTACAGGCTGTTTAGCCACGGTTTCACCCGACAAAAACGCAGAGGGGGTTCAAAATCTAAAGATTGGCAAGCAAGTGATGAAGCATAAATTTTCTGGTATTGAAAGTATCAAAATAAAGTTATATTTTTTATCTTTGTGTCTTTGGGGCTCTGTGGTGAAATATTTTTTCTGAAAACTGCTCCACTTAATTAAAAACTAAGTTGACAGTTTATAGTTTATCTGCAAAAGTGTGTTTTTGCAGGTGAGCTTTTCCGATACCAACACATTATTCTTCTCACTTTTTTTATGCTTGTAACAAGAACTCAAAAAACCAAAAATATTTTTGATGACACTCCTAACTTAACTCGCAAACATAAATTGAAATACATTTAATAACATACTAAACATAATCCCTTCAATACATTCTACAATATTTAACTTATCATAACCACACTCTTTTTATTAAACTATACAAGTTAAAAATAAATACTAATCACAATTGATTATCAGAATTGAATAACTATATCTCAGAACTTTTATGCTTATTTTCGTATAAGGTTTATAAAAACAATGCCCATTTTTATCCATAATATAAGAAGATAGCATAATATAAGAAGATAGATGGTAATATAATTACAATTATTTTTAATTGACAATATTATAAGACACTTCTGATTTAGTGCTCGTATATTTGATAAAAGTCAAATATTTTTTAGCATTGAATATACAAGAAGTTTTATTGATGAATCAATTTGGATAATTTTTATAAGGAC
>QMNM01000336.1 GCA_003647765.1 Candidatus Cloacimonadota bacterium | reverse complement strand
CTGATACTGTGAAATAGGAATATTAGGTTTTGTAATTTGACATTTGTAATTTGTCATTTTATTAGAAATTAGAAATTTGTAATTTGACATTTCCACTTCTTGTGTTCTTCGTGGCTAACAAGAAAACAAGATTACAACAGATTCTAGTATAAAGAGATGAAATCTTTACGAGATATTAAACATAAGTTAAAAAATCCAGTAGTTACTTTAGGTACTTTTGATGGTGTGCATTTAGGTCATCAAGCAATAATGCGTTTCCTAAAAAATAGAGCAAAAATAATTGACGGAGTTACGGTTGTTATTACTTACCATCCACATCCATTAGAAATTTTATATAATAAGCATTTTCCATATTTATTAACAGAGAAGCAGACCAAGGAGCAGTTATTAAAAGAGATTGGCATTGATTATGTACTTTGGTTAGATTTTGATAAAAACTTATCGCAAAAAACTCCATTATCTTTTATTGAAGAGTATTTCGTTCAAAAATTACAGGCAAAAGAGATAATTGCTGGTTATGATTGGCATTTTGGTAAATGTCAACAAGGTGATTTTAATCTATTGAAAAAATGTGAAACAGTATATCATTATAAAGCACATTTAGTAAATGAAGTTATTGTGGACGGCAGACCTGTATCCAGTACTTTAATTCGTAATTATCTATTAGAAGGAAATATTACATACGCTAATAAATTGTTAGGTCATAAATATTGTTTATTGGGGAAGATTGTCTCTGGAGAAAAAATTGGCAGAATTATCGGATTTCCAACTGTTAATATCCAACAGAAAGAAAAAAGAAAGTTAATTCCAAAATCAGGTGTTTATCTGACAAATATAAATATATCAGGACAAAAATTTTGGGGAACTACTTATATTGGCAGAAAACCTACTTTCTCGGATAATCCGAATAAATTATTTATAGAAACACATATTTTGAACTTTGATGATAATCTTAATTTACAGGGCAATATTCAGCTTTACTTTTATCAAAAGCTACGCGATGAATATAAATTTCCCAATATTGAACTACTAAAAAAACAGATAACTAAAGATGTTGAGAAAGTTAACCGAATTATAGTTGAGTATGAATATTAAATTTCTTTTAGACAAATCAATTTCAATGACTGCTTATACATTATTGAAAAATTTCTGTATAGGTTCTTGGTTGAAATTATCAGTTCTTTGTCTATTTTTTGTCGGAATACTTATTTTAACAGTCAGTCAATTATGTTCAAGTTTACTCGGTATGAGACAATTTGATTTTCGCTTATTTTATAATTCTGTATTTAAATTGCCGAACTCATTTCTTAATTCTTTACCACTACTAATATTTGGTATAATTACTATTGCACTTTTATTTCTTGCATTTAAGTCCATCTTCATCTTTCCTTTGTTGGAAATTTTGAATGGAGAAAAAACTAATTGGAAAACCGCTACTATTAGAGGATTTAACCTATTTTCATATTTAATTATAATTATAGCTATAATTTTAGTAATAATAATTACTTTATCATTATTTGGACTTTTTTCCATACCTTTAATTTTTCCTAATGTTCTATTTCAGACAAAGGGCAATGTTTTTGTTCATAGTATTTTCTCTATTCTTTGTATCTATCTGTTAACATTCTCAATCGTAAGTTCTTTAGTTTTTGATTTGCAAACACCCTACATTCTGTTCCAAAATATGATGATTGTAGATTCATTAAGAAAGGTTTTATCAATTATCAAGAATAATTTCTCATCTTTTCTTTATTATTATGTAGTTAAAATTTTAGCTCTTTTAGGGTTTTTATCTATTTGGGGAATTATTATTTATCATTTAATTTTCCCTCTAATTGACAAGATTCGCTTTATAGAAATTTTTCATTTTGATTTACAAAAGTTCACAGTTACAAAAATGTTATTCTTTTTGGTAGTATTATCAGGACTTTTACTTATAATAAGATACTTATTTGCTTTAGTATTTTTGCCTATAATTATATTTTTTCGTTATTATGCTCTTGCTTTTTTAGCGGAGTTTGATGAGCAATTTGAGAGTTTTTTCACTGCTTATTATAAGAAGAATTATCAAGATTACTTTGCCAAGCATTATCAAGAGATAAAGATTGAATAAACAAAAAAATAAATATTTTAATTCGTGAATTCGTGGCTTTGAAATAGGATTGTAATTATGTAAGTGTTCATACTTAATCAAAAATTAGGAGGAATGAATTATGTATAAACGCATTATACTAACCAGTGCATTATTTGTCGTAGTTTTTTCATCTGTTATTGCTAATCCGCCGAAGTGGGAGTTAATTGGGAATACTCAATTTAGTATGGTTTTGATGGCTAAAGTATCGCTTAATGGCGAAGAATTTAAAAGTAATAATGGAAAGAATATGCTTGGAGCTTTTGGGCCTGGCGGAACTAATGATTGTCGTAGTATAGCTAAATGGGAAGCACATCCTAAACAGGGCTGGTTTTTTTGGTATCTAACAATAATTGGTAATATAGAAGGCGAACCAATCAGATTTAAAATATATGATGCATGTACAGATGCTGTGTATGACTGTAATGAAGTGAAGGAATTTGTAAAAGATGCTACTTATGGTACTCCACCAGAACCTTTTGAATTAACTTCTTATGGTATATCGCCAGGAAAGATAGAAGGTGTCATATCATTGTCAG
>QMNM01000040.1 GCA_003647765.1 Candidatus Cloacimonadota bacterium | reverse complement strand
TGTATGTTCATAAATTAGATAAATCTCAATTTAAATATGATTACAGAAAAAAAATATATCGTGGTAAGACATCTCTATTTGTTGAAGATATGAAAAATTAATTTCTCTCTAACGATCGTTATTTTTAGGATAAAGCAAATTATTTCTTAAATTATTTTCATACTGTTTTCACTTGACAGAAACGGAGAGCCATATTTAATCTAATGACTATATTGCCAGCAAGAGATAATCTCATAATTTAAGGGCTTGTATGCCAGTTGTGTTTTTGAAAGCGAGTCAAACTCTGGTTGGAATGTGTAAGACAAGACGATGCTAAAGCATTTTTTAAAATGCTTTTTTGGATTTAGCGAGTGACTATACACTTGCATTTATCTCGCATTCTAAAAAGAAAGAAGATTGTAAAATGTCAGACAAAATGTATCCATTATCTTTTCCAAATCTATTAAATTGGATATTAACTGAATATAAGAAGAAAAATTCTATATTCGGGATTCATAAGAAGCTATTTTATAAACACGATACCGATTTATATTCAATAAATAAGTTCGGCTCAAAATGTGAGACTCCTTTGGGAGTGTCAGCAGGACCACATACACAAATGGCACAAAATATCATCTGTGCATGGCTCTCAGGTGCAAGATTTATTGAACTTAAAACAGTGCAATTATTGGATAATATAAATGTTAGCAAGCCCTGTATTGATATTCAAGATGAGGGCTATAATGTAGAATGGTCACAAGAACTATCACTTTCACAATCTTATAAAGAATATCTACACAGCTGGGTTCTATTGCATATCTTAAAAAAATATCTATATCCTGAAAAGAGCAATACAGAATTTGGATGCATTTTTAATATGAGTGTAGGTTATGACTTAAAAGGGATAAAAAGCGAACCTGTGAATGATTTCATCAATAGGATGATGAATGCAAAGGATGAACTTGATGAAATCAGAAAAATCATTCAAAGCGAATTCTCTCAGTTTAGTTCCATTGATATTCCTGACAAGATAAGCAATAGTGTAACGATTTCAACAATGCACGGCTGTCCACCAGAAGAAATTGAAAAAATCGCTAAATATCTTATTTCGGAAAAGGGATTGAATACATACATAAAATTGAATCCGACTTTACTTGGAAAAGAGCAAGTATTGGATATTCTTCACAATTATCTTGGCTTTAAGGAAATACAAATTGAACATGCTGTATTTACAAATGATTTACAATATGGAATGGCTGTGGATTTAATCAAGTCGCTAAAATCATACTCAAATAAACACGATTTGGAGTTTGGTGTGAAGTTGAGCAATACTTTGCCAGTTTCCAATCACAGAAATGTATTTCAGGAAAAAGAGATGTATATGTCAGGTAGAAGCCTTTTTCCTATTACAATAAATTTAGCATACAAAATTATGAAGGAATTTGATAGTGATTTGAATATCTCATATTGTGGTGGTGTTGATGCTTTCAACTTTCCTGAAATAATAAAATCGTCCTTATGTCCTGTAACTGTTGCTTCTGATTTATTAAAGCCAGGTGGATATTCTCGTTTAGTCCAATACTTGGAAAATTTAAGAAAAGATATGGAGTCCATTCAAGCAACCAATTTAGATGATTATATTTTGAAAACAGGAAATTTTGATGGGGAAGCAAAAGTTGATAAATCGTTAATAACAATCTATGGAATGGCTAATTTAAAAAGATTAGCATATGATTCCATTCAAAATCCTAAATATAAGAAAGAATATTATGGTACTGAAAGTCCGAAGATAGAGAGCAAACTTCCGCTTTTTGATTGTGTTTCTGCACCGTGTATAAGTTCCTGCCCCATTAGCCAAAATATTCCTGAGTATATCCAAGCCATTTCTGATGAGCGATTTAATGATGCTTTAAAAATTATACGAGAAACAAATCCTTTGCCAACAGTATGTGGTTATGTATGCGACCATAAGTGCGTTATTAAATGCACTCGCAGGGACTATGACAATCCATTGAATATAAAATCCTTAAAACGATTTGCTTCTGAGAATGGTAAAACTGCCAGAATAAATCCTGATAAGACAAAAGATATTAAAATTGCTATTATTGGTAGCGGTCCTTCTGGACTCTCTGCTGCTTACTTTTTAGCATTAAAAGGATATAATGTAACTGTGTTTGAGTCCAGAGCAAAGCCAGGTGGAATGCTTCGTTATGCTATTCCTTGTTTTAGATTGCCAGAATACGCTATAGAAACTGATATAGAATGGATAAAAGACATCGGAGTAAAATTTGTATGCAATACGAAAATTGAATCCATAAAAAATTTAAGGATTCGCGTCGGTTCGCATAGTTCGGATAAATTCGCGATTGCAAAAGAGAAATTTGATTACATTTATTTGGCATTAGGTTCGCAAAAGGAAAAATTGCTAAACATTGATGGCGAGAACTCGGAAAATGTGTATTCTGCATTGGATTTCTTATCCAGAGTAAAACAGGGAGAAAAACTGCAATTAGGCAATAAAGTGATAGTAATTGGTGGTGGTAATACTGCTATTGATTCTGCTATGAGTGCCTTGCGCAAAGGTGCTAAAGAGGTAAAAATTGTATGTCTTGAAAAGCGTGATGAAATGCCTGCTTTTGAAGATGAAATTGAAGAGGCAATATCAGAAGGGATTATCATAGAAAATTCATTGGGTCCTGTCCATTTCATACAGAATAAAGGATTAGTTACTGAGATAGAATTTCAGCGTTGTATATCTGTTTTTGACGATAATGGCAGATTTAATCCCAAATATGACTTTTCTATGTTAACTAAAATGAAGACAGATACAGTGATTGTAGCAATTGGACAAGATATTGATACAGATTTTTTTAGCAAGTCGGACATTGTTCTAAATAGAAATAGGACAGTTAAAATTGATGAATTGACCTATCGGACAAATCTAAAGAATGTATTTGCTGGTGGAGATGTAGTAAGAGGTGCAAATACAGTTATTAAAGCAATTGCAGACGGAAAAGATTTTGCTGACAGAATTTATGCTTTAATAACAAAACAGGAATGTGAGAAACAACATAGCAAATACATAAGGAAATCCGACGAAGAGATTTTGGAATTAAAAATCAGACGGGCAAAAAAAATAATGCCAATCATTCCTAAAAAAGTTGGACTTGATAATAGACACAATTTTAATGTAGTGCAATTAGGTTTCACAAAAGATGATGCGATTTCAGAATCTAAGAGATGTTTGGCCTGTAATGCTCTGTGCGAAAAATGTGTTGAGCTATGCCCAAACAGAGCAAATATTTATTTTGAAATACAGCCAATTACTGCAAGATTGAGTAATTTAATATATGAAAATGGATTGAAAATATCGGAAAATCGGACTAGCTTCAAGATTGAACAGCATCGTCAGATTTTGCATATCAATGCTCTTTGTAATGAATGCGGAAACTGTGAGACATTCTGTCCTCATAACGGAGCACCGTATAAAGATAAATTAACAATATTTTTCAGAAAAGATGAATTTGCAAATAGTGATAATACAGGATTTATTTTGCACAAACATAATAATGATTGGCTTGCAGAATGTAAGGTGAATGGTCAATTCTTTGAGATAAAATTTCAAAAGGATAAGAAGTATTTTGAAGTAAAAAATTCTGAAATGAATATAAAAATATTAAAAAATGGGTTTCGTATAATAGAATCGCAGATTATTAAAAAGCCAGATAATACGAAAATATATTCCATATTAAATTTTGTCTTTATGTATTATACTGTAAATGGTATTATTGAATATGCTCCGGAAATCACTGGAAATATTTATCAATGAAATGCACCTACTTTGTTAGCCACGAAGAACACGAAAAAACACGAATAAATTTCTACCAAAACATTCCTATTTCACAGCATCAACGTTCTACTTCTTGACATCTTGTCTATCTTGTCTTCTTGAACTCTTGTCAATCCTCATATAACTTTCCATCTATTAAATGATAGCTTTTATTTGCTCTTGCTGCTACTTTTTCACTATGAGTTACATATAGAAATGCCTGTTCATACTTTTGATTCAAATTCCATATAAGTTCAAGTAATTTCTCACTATTCTGTTTATCAAGATTTCCTGTTGGCTCATCAGCATACACAATATCTGGATTGTTAATCAATGCTCTTGCGACTGCTACTCTTTGCTGTTCACCGCCACTTAATTGTTCAGGATAATGAGAAACGCGGTCTTTTAATCCTACATTTATTAGTAATTCCATTGCTTTTTCTATGCTTTCACGATAATTTTTACTTCCCATAATTGCTGGCAGAGCTACATTCTCTAACGCAGTAAATTCTGGTAAAAGATAATGAAATTGGAATACAAAACCAATCTTTTTGTTACGCAATTTTGCCAGTCCGATTTCTGAAAAATCCTTTATATTTTTGCCTTGATAATATATTTCTCCTTTATCCTGTTTATCAAGTGTCCCGAGAATGTGGAGTAATGTGCTTTTCCCACTGCCAGATATACCAGTAATAGACACAATCTCTGCTTTTTTAATTATTAAATCCACACCTTTCAAAACATGAAGTATATTTTTATTGCTACCTTCATAATAACTTTTATGAATGTCTTCTGCACGACAAATTATGTTATTCATCTATGTTCCTTCTTCTTTATTAGCAACGAAAACACACGAAATTTCACTCAAATATATTTAGAATATAAATTTTCAATAGAATCCTTTATGTGTTCTTTTGTGGCTCATCTATTTGTTATAATATCAACAGGATTTAATTTTGATATTTTACGCAATGGAATCAAACTTGCTATTACTATTATTATAACAGCTGTTGCAAAGATTAGCATATAATTATAAGGATTATTTTCCACTACTAAATGGTCAATGAAATACACATCGCTATCCAATGAGATTATTCTGCTGTTTCCTAATATTTGTGAACCAATATAGCCAAGCAAAAGACCTAATATAATGCCTATTAGTCCCAATATATATGATTTAACGATAAAAATGGATTTTATTTTATGATTAGCAACTCCAAAGGATTTCAAAATGCCTATCTCTTTTCTTTTTTCAACAATATGCATTATTAAAGAGCTAACCATTCCAAAAGCAGCTACTAATATTATAAAACTAAGAATTATGTATAATACCCATTTTTCTAATGTCAATAAAGCAAATAGATTGCCATTTAACTCTATCCAATTAGTAAGCCGAAATTCAAAAGGCAAATATTTTTTTATTCGCTCACTTATTATAATTGTATCATCTAAATGCTCAGTCCTCAACTTTACAGCAATTCCAGTATAAGTATTATCAACACCAATAAAATCCTGAGATGTATGCATATTCAAATAAACATAACTATTGTCATATTCATACATTCCAGAACTGTATATTCCAGAGACGAGAACTTTTTTTGTTTTAGGTATCATTCCTACTGGAGATAGTTTGGCACTGATAGGAATAATCAACTTAATTGTATCACCTACATTAGATTGAATTCTTTGAGCTAATTTTTCGCCAATAATCGCCTGATTATCTTCTATGTTAATTTTACCCTGAGATATGAATTTAGCAAAACTTGTGGTATTTTTTTCCAGCTCTGGATAAACACCGCGCAAAATAATACCAGCTATTTTATCTGAATGAGAAATCATTGCTTCTGTATAAATGAAAGGTGAAACCGCTTCTATCTCTTGTTGAGAATATAGATATTTTTCTAGCTTTTGATATTCTTGTTGAGTGATCTGTAAATTAGAGAATTTGAATATATAAATATGTGAATTTACTCCAAGAATAATATCTTTAATAATTTTTTGATAACCACTAAACAAAGACAGAGATATAGTTAAAGCAATCACTCCAATAATAATGCCTGTGATAGAGATAATAGAATCAAGTGAGAATAATTCCTTTTTGCCTCTTAATGACAGGTATTTAGAGATTATAAATACTAAATAATGCAATTGCACTTCACCTCTCTTAAAAAAGATTGAGAATCAGAAAAAAATATTTTACCACAAAGGCACAAAAATAAAAAATATGACTTTAAATTTATGCTCCATCACTTAATTGCCTGTTAAAACCTTAATGGACATTTATATATTTAATATAATTTGATTGAGGCAATATTACTAGTGTCAAATTTAAAGAGGATTCAGTTGGCTTAGAATGATTTGGTCTCAACTAAAAATGAAGATTATAGCAAGCCACAAAATTACACGAAAAAACACAAAAAGATATTGTGGCATTTGATTTATGAGCCCGCTCTAAAAACCACTGAAGGGGTTAAAATTAGGTTTTTTTTTACATTTTACCCACAGTTAAAACTGTGGGCTAATCATATAAGAGATAGTGAGTTAGCCCACAACTTCAGTTGTGGGTAAGAGGACTCAATAAATCCATTTTAACCATTTTAATGGTTTTTAGAGTAAACTCACTTATATTTTTCCAAATATATCAGGATAAAAATTCGCAAATATTTGTGTATATTTGTAGCAAAAATATAAAAGCAAAATATTATATGGAATGCTATAGTTTGAAAATCTTGACAGATAAAAAGCATACTTTTTAGTTGTGGCTTATTAAAAATAGATAATTAAAGGAGTTGGAAATGTATGCAATAGTTAATTTCAAAGGAGTTCAGTATAAGGTTCAGCCAAATGATGTAATCAAAGTTCCATTTATTAAAGATAAAGAAGTAGAGAATGAGGTAATATTAGATAATGTTTTATTGATAAATGATGATAAAGAGACAGAAATTGGAACACCTAATCTTAGCGATGCAAAAGTGATAGCAGAACTAATTGAACATAAAAAAGACAAGAAGATAATTGTTTTCAAAAAGAAGAGACGCAAAGCTTATTCTAAAAAGCAAGGACATCGCCAGAAATTTTCTAAAATAAGGATAAAAGAAATTATATCCACTAATGTTTGATATTAGTTTTCGTGATTGGACCGCATCTTTACAAAAAAGATGATATGCTCGCATAAAGATTTTATATTCTTTGTGTTTCTTTATTGTTAAATTTGATAGCATTATTCAAATAGTAGTGGAACTAATTGAAAAAAAGGAGTATTTATTATGGCACATAAAAAAGGCGTAGGTAGTACACAAAATGGACGAGATAGCAATCCTAAATTTTTGGGCGTAAAAAAATACGGCGGAGAATTTGTAAATGCTGGTAATATAATTGTGCGTCAAAGAGGGACAAAAATCCATCCGGGCAGAAATGTCGGATGTGGAAGAGATTATACTCTATTCGCACTAATTGATGGATATGTGAAATTTGAACGGTATAATAAAACACGCAAGCAAGTAAGCGTATATCAATAATGGATACATATCTTCACTTATAGCATTCATTCTGTATTTTAGACCGAATAAAATGTAAGGAATGAGTTATGAAATTTCAGGATAAATTAACAAAAGTTTTACAGAAGCATTCCTATGTATTAAATAATTTGGAGCGAAAGGGCTTAATAAAAGAGTCAGTACATAATAAGGAAGCACTAATCAGTAAGAATGGTGCTTTAGTCACCTGGACCCCTATAGAATCAACTGGTAGAAGCCCTAAAGACACAGTAATTGTCAAACGGCAAGAGAGCGAGGCAAATATTGATTGGGACTCACCTAATAATATTCCTATAACACAAGATACATTTGATATGATATCAGAAGATGCTTTAGCAATTCTATCTAAAAAAGAGAAGCTTTATGTAACAGATCGCGTATTAGGTGCTGATTCTTCCTATGCTCTGCCAGTTAGAACTGTTACAGATAATGCTCTCAGTGCTCTATTTACTGATAATATGTTCAGGCAAGTTCCAGATGATATTGGGAAAAGTGTATTTGCAAACAGGGGTTTCACATTGATTGCTCTTCCTTATGAAAAATTGGAAAGCAAAAAATATACAGGCAGATTAAGAATGTTGCCGAATGGAAAGACATCTGATATGGTTGTAGCAATGGATTTTGACAGAAGCATTGGTATTGTATATGGCTCTGCTTATGGCGGAAGTGTAAAAAAACTTATGTTCACTGTGATGAATTACATACTACCTGCTGAGGGCATTCTTCCTTTACATTGCTCTGCTAATGAAGGTCCAGATGGTAATACTGCCTTACTTTTAGGTCTATCTGGAACAGGAAAAACAACATTATCAGCTGATCCAAGAAGGGCTTTATTAGGTGATGACGAACACGGTTGGAGTAACAATGGTATTGCTAATTTTGAGAACGGATGTTATGCCAAGTTAATTCATCTTAAACCAGAAAAAGAACCAGAAATATACAATGCCATTACTCATTATGCAGATTATTTAGAACATGGTGCTATTGTAGAGAATACGATGATGTATCCTACTGGTGAATTTGATTTTGATGATGAGCGGTTAACACCTAATTCCAGGGGCTCTTATCCGTTGACTTTTTTAACTAATATAAAGAAATCTTCAACTGCTGGGCATCCGAATACTATATTATTTTTAACTGCTGATGCTAATGGTGTATTGCCACCTGTAGCGAAGTTAAGTTCATCACAGGCAATGCTTTGGTTTCTTATGGGATATACAAGTAAACTTGCTGGCACAGAAACAGGCATAGTAGAGCCTGTATCAACATTTTCAAGGTTCTTTGGCGAGCCATTTATGCCGAGAAATCCAGATGTATATGCTAAAATGTTGGGACAAAAGATGGAACAACATGGAACTCAGGTATATTTAATCAATACGGGCTGGAGTGGCGGACCTTATGGTGTAAGCAAAAGAATAGATATTGACATTACTCGTGCAATCGTCAATGCTAGTTTAACTGGACAATTAAAAGATGTTGAGTATGAAGAGGACAGAATTTTTCATATCTTTATACCCAAATATTGCCCAGATGTGCCTACTGAAATATTATACCCTAAAAATACATGGTCAGATAAAAATGCTTACGAGCAAAGAGCCAGAAAACTTGCACAGGAATTCAATGCCCATTTTGAAAAAGCTTATGGCAATAAGAACATTTCAAAAAGTATTGCTAATCAATGTCCTGGCAAATAAAATTATTTAAAAAAAGTAAATTGGTGAATTGATAATAGGCCTTTATTTTAAGCAAATATCAAGAATCACACCCGTTCCAAATCGGATAAACTGAAAAAGATTTAGCCACGAATTAACACGAATTTCACGAATGAAAAAACTAAATAAAAAATCAACTTTGAAATCCTCTATACAAAAGAGTTAACATCA
>QMNM01000335.1 GCA_003647765.1 Candidatus Cloacimonadota bacterium | reverse complement strand
TGCAAAATATCTCACCTGAGGAAATGCCTACTTTTAATGGATTTTATAAAGAGATAGTATATCAAGCCAAGAATATTACTCCACGAATTGAAGTAAAAAGAGGAAAGCGATTCTATAGTATACTCTTAAATAGATTTACACTGTTCCCGACACAAGAAGGACATCAAACAATTACTCCAATGAAGTTAATTTGTACTATAGAGTTGCCACCAAAAAATTGGTTTGACTTTGGCTCAACTAAACGGATAAGAGTGAATTCCAGAAATGTCTATATAGATGTAAAACCATTGCCAACCGAGGGCAGACCTGATAATTTTAGAGATGCAGTCGGTGAATTTCATATTCAGGCAAATGCCAGTAAAAAAGTTCTAAAAGCTGGCGATGCATTGACTTATACAATAATAATTTCTGGCTCTGGAAATATTAAAATGTTTCAACCGCCAAAACTTGAAGAATTGCCTAATTTTCGTATATTTGACCCAGAAATAAAAAATGAGATTAGTGATACAAATGCTGGAATTGACGGCAGAAAAATCGTGAAATATATGCTCGTTCCTTTAGAAAAAGGTAATTATACTATTCCAGCAGTTGAATTCTCATATTACAATCCTCGCATACATAAATATGTAGTCAAAAAAACTGAACCAGTGGATATTGTTGTAGAAAAGTCAGATAAAAAATATATTTTAGCTGGCAATGATTTTGCCAAAAAGGATATTAGAGTTTTCGGAACGGACATTGCTTTTATCAAATTAGATGATAATATTGAGAATTTTCGGCTTGCTTACAAGACTCCAATATATATTTTGTTGTTCCTATTATCTCTTTTGGCAACGCCTATTAGTTTAATTTATCAAAAAAATAGAGAGAGGAAGTTTATAGATTCTGGATACTTACGATCTCGTATGGCTATGAAAATATTAAAAAAATATTTACAAAATGCAGAACAAGAGAAGAGGAAAGGCAATATTAAGTCATTCTTCGCATCAGCTGAAAATGGATTAGTAAAGTATATTACAGATAAGTTAAATATTTCTCGTGGAGCAACTAGTAGAGATGAACTGATTACTTTACTTCAGCAAAACAAAATAGGCGATGATTTATTACACAAGATAAGCGATTTCTTTAATTTTTGCGATTTAGTTAGATTCTCACCTCAAAATTTCTCTCAGACAGATATTGAAAAGCAGTATGAAAAACTCCAAAAAATAATAAATGAATTAACAGAGAAAAAGATAAAAAGAGTGAATTGATGCTATATTGCCACAGAGACCTAAATAACACAAGAAAATTAATAATTAGAAAATTCGCCACAAAATTACACAAAAAACACAAAAAGAATAACATACTGAAAAACACTGACTAAATACGCTGAATAACACAGATAGAAAATTAAAATTATCCTGTATCCTTATTACTCTGTGTTCTCTGTGCCTCTGTGGTTGCTTTTCCGTAACTCTTGTATTTAATGGAATAAGTATGAATAAGTTAGAAATAAAAAGCAGAATTAATGAATTGAAAAAGCAATTAAATCATCATAATTATCTATATTATGTAAAGAATCAGCCAGAAATTAGTGATTATGAATTTGACCAATTGATGCGTGAACTTCAGGAATTGGAGAATAAGTATCCTGAATTTGCTTTACCTGACTCGCCTACCCAACGAGTTGGCTCTGACATTACAAACGAATTTGAATCAATTCCGCACATTGTGCCAATGCAAAGTTTGAGTAATGCTTACTCTTTTAAGGAGCTAAAAGATTTTTTACTTCGTGTAGAAAAAGGGCTTGGAATATCATCATTGGAATATGTTGTGGAACAAAAAATTGATGGGGTGAGTATCAATCTGCTTTATGAAAATGGTGTTTTAGTTCATGCTTTAACGCGAGGAGATGGAACTGTCGGTGAAAACATTACTAAAAATGCGAAAACTATTAGAGACATTCCTTTAAGTATAAAGTACAGGAAACGAATTGAGATTAGGGGTGAGATTTATCTTGCAAGAGATGAATTCAATAAACTTAACGAGCAAAGGCAAAAGGCTGGGAATGAACCTTTCGCAAATCCACGAAATGCTGCTGCTGGCTCTATCAAATTAAAGTATTCCAAAGATACTGCCAAACGACATTTGAATGCAATTTTTTACGGAATGGGATTTACTGAGGAAAACGAGTTTTCCTATCAATACGAATTTCTTCAATTTCTGAAAAATCAGGGATTTCCTACAAATCAAAATGTTAAAAAATGCTCATCTTTTGACGAGATAAAATCGTTTTGTAATGAATGGGAGCCAAAGCGTTTTGACCTGCCATTTGATATTGACGGTATGGTAATCAAAGTCAATCGGTTTGACTATCAGAAGAAATTGGGCAGTACTGCAAAAAGTCCAAGATGGGCTATTGCGTATAAATTCAAAGCAGAGGAAGTAATTACAAAATTGAATAGAATTGAATTTCAAGTTGGACGAACCGGAGCAATAACTCCAGTGGCAAAATTGACACCTGTTAGAATTTCTGGCTCTACCGTTTCTAACGCAACATTACATAATGAAGACGAGATTAAGCGTTTGCAACTCAAAATTGGAGACTATGTTAAGGTTGTAAAATCCGGTGAAATAATTCCAAAAATCATTGGAGTTGTATTTGATAAACGAGATGGCACAGAAAAGGATT
>QMNM01000039.1 GCA_003647765.1 Candidatus Cloacimonadota bacterium | reverse complement strand
GAACACGAAGAAACACGAATAAATTTTTAACAAAATATTCCTATTTGATAGCATCAGCGTTCTCTTCTTGTTTTCTTGTTAGCTTGAACTCTTGAACTCTTGATTTCTTGTCAATATAATCAGCCAAAGTAATAAATTCTTCAAGAGATAAAGATTCGCCTCTTCTATTTAAATCCACAGGTGAATTGCGTATAATTTCACGGAAAATATCTTCATTAAATATAACACTTATATTTGTCCGTAACATTTTTCTGCGATGTAAAAACGCCAGATTGATAATTTGCCAAAATAAATCTATATTTTTCACTACTGGAAAATTATGTTTTTTAGTCAATCTAATCACCGTGGAAATTACTTTTGGACTTGGGAAAAATAGATGAGGAGGGACATTAAATAATCGCTCTATTTGAAAATAATATTGCATTTTCAGAGATAATTTTCCATATTTTTTACTATTTGAATAAGCGATAATTCGTTCTGCAACTTCTTTTTGTATCATCAAGACCAAAGAGTCAAATGCAGAGATATGGTTTTCTATCTTGTATAGAAATGGTGAGCTAATCTGATAAGGTAAATTTGCAACTATCTTTATATCTTCATCAGCATTTATAATTGTATCCCAATCAAGTTTTAGCACATCTTTATTTATAAGAATAAAATTCTCATTTTTTATTTTATCTTTTAGATAGATTGCCAAATCTCTATCAATTTCAAAAGCAACAACTTTCTTTGCTTTATTAACTAATTTTTCTGTCAGAATACCTTTTCCAGAGCCAATTTCCCATACAATATCATCCGAACATATATTTGCAGAATTAACAATTTTATCAGCAATATTTTTATCTATAAGGAAATGCTGTCCGAATCGTTTTTTAGGGATAAAATTCATATTATGAATTACTGTTCTATTAAGAATCATTGTAATGGAGCGAAAAATAAATTGGAAAAATATATCAACATCCAATGGCAAGCCCTAGGCACTACGCATTCCGCCTTACGCTATTTCTTAATTTCACCCAACAAGACCTCAATTGCTTTTTTCAATTGACTATCATTATTTTCTATTCTATCTTTTCCTGTAAGTTCAATATAATAGTCAGGTTCTGCACCTTTACCTTCCATTTTTTCACCTGACAAAGTGAACCATCCAGAACCAGGGACACGACAATTATATCCTCCAATTATTTCAATATTACCTGTGCTGATTACACCACCAGCAGTTGGCACACCTACTAATTTGCCAAGTTTCATCGTTTTAATAAAATGAGGAAATATCTCAGCATCACTGAAAGATCCTTCATTTATCAATACCACAATAGGTCTCTCCCAAACCCAACTTGGACTTTTCATTTTTGGATAATTGCGCGGCTGATAATAACCCATTGTCTTTCGCTCTAAAATATCTATCAAATTGTCAGAAATACCTCCACCTCCATTATTGCGAACATCTATTATTATCCCTCTCTTATCAGCAGATAGTCCCAATAAGTCCTGATAAAATTTCTTCAAACATTTTCTACTCATACTTTGTATATGTAAATAACCAATCTTACCATCTGTCAATTCATCTACTAATAGATAATTCTTCTGAACCCATGTTTTATACCACAAGTTATACTTTTCTCCGATAGAAATCGGCTTTATCTTTACAGTGTCCGCATTTATAAATGAATGTTTATTATTATACACTATTTCAATAAATTCCTCATCTGTATTAAGATATTTTGCGAAGTCATCTTTCTTATTGATTTTATGCCCGTTAATTGCAAGGATATAATCGCCTTCTTTTATATTATGTCCATATTTTTCAAATGGATTATCAAGAAATGCCTCTTTAACTTTTAATCTTCCTTTTTCATAATTGAAAGTCAATCCTAATTCTTTTGTAGGAGTAAAGTGTGGTCTAAATTTTTTAAAAGCATATCCACCCCAGAATCCTAAATGAGAAGCATTGAGCTCACCTAATAACTCGTTAACTATATCAACAAAGTCCCGCTTTGCCCGAATTTTCTCTACTCTTTTTAGATACTCACGCCTAAGCTTGTCCCAATTTTTGCCGTGCATTTTCTCATCATAAAAACCATACTTCAATTCCAACCAGACCAGATTAAAAGCAGAGATATACTCCTTTGTAATATCTACTTCATAGTCAAAATTAAATGTTAAAACATCCTGTCCACCATACAAAGACATTTTATAAACATTACCATCTCTTTGAAAATAAAGATATTGATTTTCTGAATTATAACGCAAACTTTCTATCTCATAATCCAATTCACTAATAACATCTTTTGTGTCATTCTTAATATCGTATCTGTAAATAATGGTATTATCATTAAGTTTTGATGTATAAATAAGCAAAGTATCAGCCAAAGTAAGATTTGATTTATTCCCTTGGCTATCGTCTATTTTCTCTTTTCGTAATAATATATTAGTAAAATCATAAGCTAATTTTTCTTTTTCCTGTTTGACAGTATCGGGTTTTGTTAGTGCTTTTTCCCAATGATTTTTTTCTATCTCTTTTGGCCTTCTGCATAGGTCTAATTTATATAACACATCACCAGCTTCAGAATTGTTGAAAAAGAATAATATTTCGCCTTTTTTATCAAAGACAACATCATAATCCCATCCATAATCTTTGGTTATAGCAATTGGATCATTACTAAGATCGGTCTTTATAATCCAATAGTTTGCATTGCCTTCTATATCTCTTTTTTTGAATACAAGCCATTTTTCATCAGGAGAGAATGCAGTTTCATTTGTTACTGGCTCATCAATCACTTTTGTACTTTTATCTTGGTCAAATGAATATAAATAGAGACGCTCTTTATCATCCATAAAAGTGATAAAATTTCCATTAGGAGACACACGAGGATTTGTACAAAGAAAAGTGTTAGGCGAAATGCGTTTTATTTTAGAAGTATCTTCTATTGGGCAATAATAAATGCCTGGCTTCAAGTCCTTTATAGAAGCAAAAATAATTCCTTCATCTTTTTTCCAGAATATATCCCAGTCAAAATCAGGATTATTCGTAATTCTGATCATTTTTTCAGGACTTTCTATGGTATTCGCCCATATTTCACCATCAGCAACAATAGCCTCAAACTTGCCAGATTGAGAGATTTCAAATTCTGTTATCTTTGGGTTTCTTTTCTCTATTAGTGGAAGTTTATAGTCGTCTTTTAGTTCAATCTCAACTCTCTTTGCCTTTTTCTTTTCCACATCAAAAGTCCATATTTCACCGTTGCTTTCAAATACAATCTCTTTACCATCATAACTCATTGTAGGAAAGTATATAGTTGGATGACCTTTGAAATTAGATATTTTTTCTGCTTCTTCCAAACCTTTCCCTTTTCCCTTTCTCCTTTCTCCTTTTTCCATTTCTCCTTTTTTCCGATAGAAATTCCGGTATCCATCCCTTTCTGATACAAAATATACTGTCTGATTATCACTCCACATAGGCCATAAATCCAATACATTATTATCAGTTAGTTTTATGGGATATGATTTACCATGTGTTTTGCATAGCCAGATTTCACCGTCGTTAGAGCCGATATATCCTTTTCGTTCCCAGTCGCCCTGTCCACGACAATATGCAATATATTTGCCATCAGGAGAAATTTTACCAAATCTACCAGAATCATCAATATACAGAACAGGCATTCCACCTTTTGCTGACTGAATAAAATGATGTGTCTCTGTCTCAAAGCGTGCAGAATAGAATATGATATTTTTGCTATCCCTTGTCCAATCCGCTGGAATTTCATAATTAGAGTAAAAGCTCAGTCGTTCAATATTTTTGCCATCAGCATCCATACTGTAAATAGAAGAATAGCTCTCTCTTGAAGATGTAAAAATAATATGTTTTCCGTCTGGCGAATACAATCCCTTAAACTCATAGCCGATATTATCAGTCAGCCGAACTGCTTTTCCGCCTTGTACTGGAACTATCCATAAGTCCCCGTCACTACTAAAAATAATGGTCTTTCTATCTGGTGAAAAAGAAGGAAATCGCATATCAGGCTCGCAAAATAATAATGGTACCAAGATGTTTAATATAAACAGAAATATAACACTTTTTTTCATTGATTTTCCTTTTCTAAATAAATTTACAGGCAAAGTATAACAACGGCCTTCTAAAGCTCGTTATAAAACAAAATTTTGGGCTAATCTTATAAAAATATTAAGATTAACCCATTGTGGTTGTTAGTTGTTAGTTGTTAATTGGTGGTTGTTAGTTGGATCATCTTTGTTAGATTTTTTTATTATATATTACTACTAACCAACAACTACCAAAACAATTTATTTCAGTATGCAAAAGTATTGGTTTGAAATAGCAGATTGTAAATAAGAAATTTAGGACTTCAAATTTTAAGCATAATTATCAATTCATTTAATCCGCTAACAATAAAAATAGTAATCAATAGAGCTATACAACCTCTTAATTCTATATCTTTAATAATCAATGCACAACCCATTATAATCAGAAAATTTATAAAAAGAAGATATATTCCTATGGTTATCCATTCCATAGGAAAGTGTAGAGTATCAAACGCAATATGAGAAATCGTATTGGCACAAGAAATAACAATTAGAAATAGCAAAATATACTTTTTCTTTTTAAACTTAATTATCCGCGATACAGAAAAAATAGGATATAGAATTACAATTATGTAGATAAAATTCAATAGATATTTCATCAATTATTTAATCTTCTGATGAAAGATGGTGTATCATATTTTTCTTTTTCTATTCTTTCACGATACTTTTTCTTAATCTCTTCCTCAAACGGGATATTTGCTTCCTGAATGCTTTCGTAAGGTTCTATTACCCGATTTTGCCTAATTCTTTCAAATGCTTCTTGAATTTCTTTTTTCTCTTGATTTTCTGGTTTCTCGTGGATATGTAGTTCTTTTTTAGGGAAATCCATTGTATCAGCAGTAACTCCAGCTGCAATAACGGTTACACTTACTTTATCTTTCATATTTTCATCAAAAATAACGCCCTGTATAATATTAGCATCTTCACCTGCTTCGTCACTGATAATTTTGGTTATTGTTTCAAATTCAGATGTTTTCAAATCGTATCCAGCTGTGATATTGATTAGTATAGCTCTTGAACCAACCAGTTTAACTCCATCTAATAATGGATTATTTATAGCATTTTTTGTAGCGATAATAGCTTTATCCTCTCCTTCACCTACTCCTGAACCCATCAATGCATAGCCCATTTCTGACATTACAGTTTTAACATCGGAGAAATCAACATTTATATATCCATTATAATTTATAATGTCAGATACAGAGCGAGCAGCTTGAAATAATACTTCATCAGCTTTTTTAAATGAAGTAACAAGAGGCATATCCCCATATATTTCTGTCAGCTTATCATTCTTGATTACTATCATTGTATTAACATTTTCCTGCAATTCTTTGAGTCCAATATCTGCATTTTTTTCTCTTCTCTTTCCCTCGTTCACAAAAGGATAAGTTACAATAGCTAATGTAAGTGCACCTTCTTCTCTAGCAATTTGAGCTGTTATAGGTGCTGCACCAGTTCCAGTTCCGCCACCCATTCCAGCAGTAATAAATACCATATCAGCACCTTTGATGGATTCTCTTATATCTTCTATATTCTCCTCAGCAGATTGTTTTCCGATTTCAGGTCTTGCTCCAGTGCCCAAACCTTTTGTCAGTTTCTTACCAATCTGAACCTTCTTTTTAGCACTACATCTGCCTAATTGCTGTAAATCTGTATTAATAGAAACAAATTCTACTCCTTCTAATTTATTCTCAATCATAGTTTCAATAGCATTATTGCCAGCACCACCTACACCAACTATTTTTATATTTGTCCTAAATTTCTGTTCTGTCTCGCCCATTGTAATCATAATTCACTCCTATCGTTAATTCTACACCACATTGCCTAATTTCATTCATAAACTATGGATCATTTAAACAGGATTACAAATCCTGTTAGGATCGCGTGGGCATGGAGTTACTCCATTATTTCAACGAAATAATCCTTAATTTAACAGCAGTGATTCTACGCCCTAGTTCGTTAAAACTTTGTAGTGCAATCAGAAAAACACTGACAAAAAATTAAAATTACCCAGTGTCCTTAAATCTTGCTCTGTGTTTCTGTGGCTACTTTGATCAGTGTTATTCAGTGTGCTATTATTTTAAATTATATTTTATACAAAATCCTCAAATCTGAATAATTCTTTCATCCTATTCCATATTAATTCAAATAATGATTTCCCAGTTGTTTTATCAAATGGATTTCCTTCAAAGTTTTCCTTTCCCAGATATAAAAGCCCTATTGCTGTAGAAAATCGTGGGTCATTAATACTATCAGTAATTCCAGCTAAATTATCAAGTCTTGGATAACCTATTTGTACTGGCATATTGAATATCCTCTCACCTAACAAATCTGTTCCTTTTAGCTTGGAAGCTCCACCTGTAATAATAACTCCAGCAGTTAATGCCTTAAAAGCACTTATATCTTTTACTTTTTTGTAAGTCATTTCCAAAATCTCTGTTATGCGCGGATTGATAATTTCTGCGATGAATTTTCTAGTTTTTTTAACACCTTCTCTACCACCAATACCAGGAACAGTAATAATTTCTCCTTCATCAATGTCTTCTGGAATTGCATGACCATATTTAATCTTAATAAGTTCTGCTTGTTTATTTGGCGTCCTTAATCCTATTGCAATATCGTTCGTAATGCTCTGTCCACCAAATGGGATGACTTCAGTAAAGCAAATGTTCTGTTTATGATAAACAGCAATATCAGCTGAACCTCCACCAATATCTATTAACAAAGCGCCTAGCTCTTTTTCATCTTCATCAAGCACAGCACTTGAAGACGCAATGGATTCTAATACCAAATCCTTAGCTTTATATTCAATTCTGTCAATACTATGGTAAATATTCATAACAGAGTTTATGTCAGCAGTAATAATATAGACATCTGCTTCCAAACGATTCCCACTCATTCCAACAGGTTCTTTAATTCCAGGACGATTATCTATTGTATAATACATTGGCATTACATGAATAATTTTCCTATCATTACCAATACTAGCTAAATGTTTGGCATCTTCTTTAACTTTTTCAACATCTTTTTCTGTAATTTCCGTAGGATATTTTTTTGTGCCAGTAACTTTCACAATCCCCTTAGCAGTATAAGATTTAATATGTTCACCAGCAATACCAACAAAAATGTTCTCAGCTGGTAAATCTGCCATTCGTTCAGCTTCCTCAATCGCTTTTAATATGGACTCAGACGCCTGCCTTATATTACTAACTACACCACGAGATAATCCATAAGATTTTGTCTCTCCAATTCCACGAATCTCTATCTGATCATTCTCGGTTATAGTTGATATTATACAGCAAATCTTTGTAGTGCCAATATCCAAAGCAGTAATAATTTGTTCCTGTTTCACTATCCCTCCGGTATCCTTAAAATAATTTGGTTACTAAAGCGTAAATCATATATCTTCCTGCACTCTATGCCGAGACTTTTATACACACATAAAAACTTTTGCAGTTTTCTATCAAAATTATCATTACCAACAATAATCTTACAAGTATTTTGATACTCTACAAAACACAATTCTCCATCTTCAAAATAAAATTCTGATATATTACTCAAGAGATTTTCATCCATCTCTTTTATTGCATTTACCAATGACAAGATAATATTAAATTTAGGATGCGAAATTTTAACTCCAGCTTTCAAATTCCTTATTTCAAATCCGCTAACAATTGGTAGGTCATACTGAATATTGGAATTACTCAAAATTACATTATCTTCAGAAATTGGATATAATTCTCCTGAACTAGTTTTGTAGTAAAAATGCGCCCTTCTTTCTTTTATCTTTATTGAAATAGCATTCGGAAATTTTCTTTGTATTTGTAGGGACTTAATCCTTTCCAAGTCATCAAAATAATGTGCAATACTATCAATTTGAACTTTATATAGTTGCTTTCCAATGAAACCATTTATTCTTTCTTTTAATTTATCTTGTGATAGCTCGTATGTTTTGGAAATTTCAATCTGTTTAATCGTAAAATATCTAATATTACAAAACGCATATTTAAAGCAATAAACACTAATAAAGACGAATACAGTCAAGAAGATAAAGAATAGTAATATAGAAACTGTTATGCTCTTCTGCTTATTTATCCTTGTCCTTGTATGTCTCGTTTTCAAAGTCCCCCCAAAATTCCACTTCTGATATTAAGTCAATATTAAATTTATGCCTGACTCTATTTCTCGCCAAGCAAATTAGTTGATAAATATCGTTAGCAGAAGCTCCATTTTGGTTTATAATAAAATTTGCATGTTTTGTGCTTATTTGAGCTCCATTTATGGACTTGCCTTTTAATCCACACATCTCAATTAATTTTGCAGAATAATAATCAGTTCCATTTCTAAATACAGAGCCGAAAGTTCTTTTATTAAATTCCTGTTTCTCTTTTCTTATTGCTATGTGTTTTATAATATTCTGGTTAATTTTTTCTTTATCCATTTTTTCTAGGTTTAGTTTAGCACTAATAATTATAAACTTTTTCATTGGGAATTCAGCATTTCTGTATTGAAAATTTATCTCTTTTGCAGGTATATTTTCTCTTCCATTTTTGGTTATTACTTCCACAATTTCAATAAATGTAGAAATATTTTGATTAAACGCCCCGGCATTCATTTTGATAATTCCACCTATATTTGCAGGTATTCCAGCCAAAAAACTTAACCCTCCTAAATTCTGCATCTTTGCCCTGTTTATCAAATAATTTATATCACAGTTTGCAGATATAGAAATAAAGCTGCCTTCTATGTTCAAATAACGAGGAATATCTTTAATAGAAATTACGATTTCTTTAAGTGGATAATCGGATATAAGCACATTTGAGCCATTACCTAAAATCTTATATGGTAAATTATTTTGTAAAATAAAACAAAATGTCTTTTCCAAATCAGATACTTTTTTAGGAGAAAAGAAGAAATCAGCTTTGCCACCGCATTTTATTGTTGTAAAATTTGCTAATTTTTTCTGTTCCGCACAGAATTTTGATAAGTTGTTCTTATCTAGGAAGGAGCGAAATTTTTCTCGGATTTCCGAATGATACATCTCTGGTGGAGAGGCATTGATATTTTTCATAATATTTTATATTTTTTTGTATTGGCATCATTCGTGATGCGAGTTGACCGTGAAAAAATCCTGTAGGCATGAAATAATTATAGCATTGGACTAGCATAATTTTTTGTATTGGCATCATTCATGATGCGAGTTGGTCTAAATCAAAAAAGCATTCTAAAGAATTT
>QMNM01000038.1 GCA_003647765.1 Candidatus Cloacimonadota bacterium | reverse complement strand
TTCTTTTATTGATTTACCCAGTGAAATATAAAAATAGATTAGACAAAAGATGTAGAGATGTAGAGATAAAGTAATTATTTCACGGAGTGAAGCATCGGTGTTTACACAGTCGCAACCTTTATTTTAGTGCTAGTGATAGAGATTTTTAGAGTGGACTAATGAATATTACAAAAAAATATTCTCTGTGTTCTCTGTGGTAAATAATACTTCGTGAACTTCATGGCTATGATATATCAGGGCAAATTTTCAGGAAGCTATTTCTTTAGCATTCCTAAACGAACAAAATCATTGTTCCGCAATCTATGTTCTTTATTTATCCTTAAAAATATAGGTAAGAAAAATACTAATATTCCAACTGCTAAAATGATAGATAAAATATTGGGATTTCCTGCTTCTGTTACAAAAACTTTGATTATCTTACTATTTTCAAGAAAAGAAATGATTAACGAAATTGCATTATTACTAATATGTGCGATTATTGGAATGTATAGAGAATTTGTTTTGTACAATAAAAATCCTAACCATATACCAATTAGAATGATAGGTATTAAACGGAATGGGTCTAGATGTAAAATGCCAAATAAAATACCAGTTATGACTATTGCATTCCATTTTCCCTTTTCTTCAAAACCACGAATGAGAAAGCCACGAAATAATATTTCCTCACATATTCCGGGCAATACTCCTACTACTAATAAAATTGTCCATACACTTTTATCACTTGTGGATAATAACTCTTTAAACTTTTCAATATACTCCACAGGAATAGGATAGACAAGATTTATCAATTCCATTATCAAACCAGCTATGATATAGACGCTAATGCTCATAATAATTATAAGTAGATAATTAAGTGGCTTTGTCTTGTATAGTCGTAATGTCTCTTTTTTATCTAATTTGAAAATCCTTAATAAAAGAATAACTGGCAAAAGTATAAGGAATAGCTCTGTCTTGATCAGTCCGTTCATTAAATTTTTTATCTGCCAGCTACTGCCAACATAATATAAGAGCAAAATTATCGCAATAAATACTAAGAAGGCAATTTGAGGCGATAGAGCTTTCTTTCCGGCTTTTCTTCTTGAAATTGGTGCTGTGCGGAACAGTATATTTTCTCTTTTGAATAGATTGACAGCATAAGAGATAGCCAAAATGTCTAATGCAATTGTAGAACCGATTACTACAAGAAAAAGAGACCAACTGAAATCACCTATCATAATTTGCTTGAATAATAGAGCGACATTAACAACTGGAATTAATGCAATACCATAATTTAGTTTGAATCCCGGGAAAAAAGTAATCATTGCCGCCATCATAGAAACAATAAGTAATGGGCTTTCGTAACTCTTTGCTTCTTTCATATTGCGAGAAAAAGCAGATATGGATAATAAGATCGCACTAAAAAAGGAAATTAAAGGAAGCATAATAAGAAACATAATTAAAATAGAGCTAAATGGTAAAGATAATCGCATTATTTCACTTGACCCAGTTTGGCTAATAAGATGCCGTGCTGATATAGTTATACTAAATAAATTTAAGACAAAGGAGATAATGCTAACAGTAAGAACAGTCAGATACTTGCCTATAATCAATTCTACTCTTTTTGCGGAACTTACGAGTAATGTTTCTAATGTGCCTCGTTCCTTTTCACCAGCGATTAAATCAGTTGCAGCTAATGCTCCACCTGATATAGAAACAACGATTAACAAATAAGGGAGGAACATTGCCAAAAAATATCCAAGCATCTTCTCAGAATGAGCCAAATTATGCTCCTTCTTCTCAATTACATTAAGCATACTTGTTTGAACATTAAAAGCTGCTAATCGTTCTTGGACAATATCCTTTTCAAATTGATAGATAGCATTTGATATGCGTTTTCTGGATATATCCGAATTATCATTTGTTTTATCATAATAGATATTTGCCAAATAGTTATGATAACCATCTGATACTGAATCTGTTAATACTAATGCAGACGAAATAATTTTTTCTTTAATGAGAAATCGGTAATCATCATTATTCTCTAATATCTGTAATTTATCAGCGTTTCTCAATATCTCACCCAATTTTATTGACTCCTTATTTTGCACACTATCAATATAAGCAATAATAGAGATCTGCTCTTCAATCTTTGTCTGTTGCCTAGACATCAATGAACTTGAACCAATTATTATCAATGGATATAATACTAAAGGAATTACTATTGAAGTAATGATAGTGCGTCTATCTCGTAAGATATCTAATAGCTCTTTGCGATAAACGATAATTATTTTCTTAATATTCATTTATGCTCCGTTAATGTAGAAAGCAACAATACATAATACCAAAGGCATAATGTCAACTCACAATTTTGTAAGTAAGTTGACAAAATAAAATTGATATAGGTGAATTGACTTATAGATATGTTTATTACATAAACTACTATATGACAAACAGCAAATTCGTAATTAGATTAGGCAAGTTTTTTGTTCTATAGAAAATGCAAAATGAAGCTTGCTAAGGTGTTCATCTATTCTCTTTTTGTAATTGCAAAACTCGTATCAATATGGAATTTACTAAAAAAATGAATAGGTTTAATATAGGAGGACTGATGAGAATAGTAATTACAATCACCAAAATAACATTTGCTATGCTATTTCTAATGAGTTGTTCTGGAACAAATACAGAACCTGAGATAAAGGAGAATAAAGCAGAAGTGCAATTGTTAAATTGGAATTATGATAGTAGACAGAATAATCATTATCAGGTAAAATTTAATGGTAAAGTTAAGAATGTAGGTGATAGGACTGCTCATTTAATACAGATAGGATTTTATTATGGAGAAAATCCTACTGAGGATAAAAAGTTTTGGATTTCACTATGTGATTTTGATAATTATATTTCTAATGGATATTTTAGTGATAATGCTTTATCGCCTGATGATACTACCTCTTTTGAATCAGATTGGTATAATGTTAGTAATGAACTATTTTACCAAATGAATAAATATTACAAAAAAAATATCAATATACAAATATTATGGGATCAAGAATAGCTTTAAGAGATTGCGACGGTGTAAACACCGATGCTGAGTCAAATAAATATTTTAATTTGTGAATTTGTGGCTTTAATAATATTAGTAAATTTCATCTTTGTACAATTATAATCACAATCAATATCCATTTAAAAAAATGGCTCCTGAGGAGGGATTCGGACCCCCGACCTAGTGGTTAACAGCCACCCGCTCTGACCAACTGAGCTACTCAGGAACTTATTGAAGACCAATCTCCAAATTCATAAATTTATTGTCAAATATTTTTTTCACAATATATATTTTAGCCCGAGTCCATTAATATAAAAATAAATGCCAAGGAAGTATTCCCTGGCATTTATTATATCTTACTTAATCAACATTTATTCTACGAAGTTTTAACGAAGTAGAAGCATCTTTTTTGTCTCACTATATCTATCTGTCTGTATTTTGTAGAAATATATTCCACTTGATACTTCTCTGTTGCCATCATCTTTGCCATTCCAAATAACATCATACAAACCTGCTGAGTTTTTCTCATTTACTAATGTTTTCACCAATTCACCTTTGATATTGTAAATCTTCAATTCAACATTCGTGTCTTTTGGAATTGAATAACTGATCTTTGTAGTCGGATTAAATGGATTAGGATAATTCTGTGCTAACTTATATACCATTGGAATATTAGATTTATTGTCAGCAGTTAGGACAAATGGCTCATCTGGCGAACCAATAGTCGTATTATCAGCAAAGAGAATTTTTTCGTTGCATTCATACATTTCATTTGTCTTTTCGTTATAGACACGGAAATGTAATTCTTCTTTGGTCTCTGCGGTTTCATTTCCGACTATTGTGAAATACCGGAAATCATTGCCATTTAAATTCTGTCTCACACCAATAGAACGACAATTATCATCATTATCAAAAACTCCTAATTCATAATTTTCCGCTTTAAGCGGGTTAGATCCTAACTCGTAATTCGTATCTCCTAACTTTACTATTGCTACCATATTGTATTGTGTGCCTGAAATGACTTTCCAAGTAGAAGTGTGTTTCTTAACATTATGAACATTCTTACTAATGTAATAGATAAGTTGGTCATCTGAGTTCATATTTAACTTATAACCAACACCTGGCTCCATTACAGTCAAATCACCAACCCAGGTCCCATACCAAGTCGCAGATTGGGTCTGATTTTTTATCTGTATAGCATTATTATCATCAGTAATACTTTGTAATGCAGGACCGATAGGCACAATAACATTTGGATAGAAAGCAATCCAATTCCAATTAGCGGTTAGAGTAATTGGAACATTATAAAGAATTGGCATTCCTAGGATAGAGTAATCAGGTGCAGATTCATTCATATTTACCAAATATCCTTCACCATCAGCAATATCTGTTAAATCACCAACCCAAGTTCCACTATAGTTAGTAGCAGAATGTAGTTGATTCTTGACCTGATAAATATCATCTGGCATTACAGAAGCAAACACAGAATATAAAGAAGTATCATTAGGATGGACATTAAAGGATATCCAATTCCAATCCTCGTATAGAGGAATATATCGTGGTTCAGTTCCACCTCCAGGCGTAAGAATGATAGCTCTTATATTAAAGTTATTATCATTACTTCCAATTTGTGTAAAAGGCATCCAAGCGGAAATGTAAAGCCATCCACCTTTATTTGGAACCATTGGTCCTTCATCTATCCAAACAATATTGCCTGTATTTATAGCATGAATTTCATAACCAAGCCAATATTCTGTATCTTCCATAATTGGGATAGGCACATCCAAAATATGAATTACCCATTCATCAGCATTAAAGTTGTCTATTTCTTGTTCATACACCAAATAATTATCTTCTGGTAGATTATCAAGTGGGCATTCCCAGATTTTTATAGTTATATCACAATCATCGGAAGAAGCAGGTGCTTTAAATTTAACTTGTGCTATCAAGTCATCTACATAACTATCTAATTCGTCTGGCGTGAATCTAACAGCTGACTTTGCTGTATAGCCCGTAGGTAAGACAAATATTTCCGATGGTGTGCTATCATAATGCAATTCCACTTGATTGCTATAATTTCCTAATTCAAAATCTACTTGCATATTAATACTATCAAGAACTACTTCTTTAGTCTGGAAATACATTCTGCCAAGAGCAGCTGTTGCTGTGTATGTTCCTGGCATTACAGATGGAATTTCATAATATCCAGAAGGATCTGATACAGTAGTAGAATAATGATAATCACCATCAAATTCTATTATAGTTCCAACAGGGCTTACACCAACAGTATCTATTGATACAGTGCCACTTACTTTCTCATAATAGAACAAGTCAAAGTTAACTGTTGAAGTAAATTCGCTAATATACACTTCTTTACTTTGATAAAATAGACTATCATTGCTGACAAGTAGAGCAGAAGCAGTATAAGGTCCTGGCATAACTTGTGGAAGTTCATAATAACCAGTAGGGTCTGTTACAGTTGCAGAATAGTCGTATCCACCGTCAAAAGTGATTTCTGTGCCAACTGGACTTGTTTCATCAACAGATACAGTGCCATCAACATCAACTTCTAATCCACCTTCAATATTCATTACTCCATGACTAACTGCATAAAATCCAGCAGGTAATCCATAAGGCAAACTATACCAACCATCCCAATCTCCACCCCAACCAAAATTACAATGATAATAATCATCAGTATTATAACCATCAATAATAATAGCATGACCTTCCTCAGCTGACACAACACCTAATATAGCAGGACGAGCATTTTGCATATCTGTTTGTAATATAGTATAGAAATTAGGATACCAGTAATCATAGTAATTTGCACTATCATAATTGAATTTATAGATAAAAGCATTATCTACATCACTCATATAGGCACCAGATGCATTATTGGAATAGCTCATGTGAACAGAAATACCAGCTGCGAAATTTAATGCGGCTTTATCCTCATTAGTTAGATATACATTATTTAAATAATGACTTTTTAGTGTATCAAGATATACATTCAATTCTGGAAATGATGGAAAGTCCCGAAGAAGATAGTGATCATCAATGAGTATAGCTGGATTTGTATAAGTAGACCAATAATCATCAGCGTCAGTAAAATTCGCATTCCCAATATATTTATGATAATTAAGCACTTGGGACATAGCAGTTGCTACACAGCCAGTTACACTTCTTCCACCATTTTGTGGATCCATAGGACAGAATGAATTATATGGGCCTCCTTGATTCCATGTGGTCAGTACCCAACCTTCAGTAGGAGTACTGCCTTCAGGGGGCCATTGCTCAAATTTCCCACCTTTAATTTGAAAAATATCGCCTTTGAGATATTTATTCCATAATGAATTATTCTCATTTTTGAGATTATCTGATGTTTGAGGAATTGCTTTTAACCTAAGGTCCATATCCGTCTTGACCATCTGATACCCAATATTTTGAGGGACATCTTCCATTACAAAATTACCAATGAACGAATAAGCAATAACAGGATAAATATCAGTATCTACTGAAATAACGACAAAACCTTTAGGATTCAGATTAACTATGTATGCTAATACAGTTTTCTGGTCATCAGATTTTAATTGTTCAATCTTTCCAATAGCAAAATCTGATACTTTGTCCTTTACTTGTAGAAAGGTATTAACAGTATTTTCCACCATTGATGAAGTAACAGGAGTAGAGAATAAGCTAATACTTATTAGTAAATTCAACACTATAAGTGCTGTTAGCAATGTTTTCTTAAACATAATAACTCTCCTTAAATTATTTTTTCAAAAACGTATTGTGTAGCTTTCCATTGTCAAATTTTTTTTGTAATAGTGTACAGTATAAATCTAATATATCCGAGATGTCATTTGGAATTGATGTTAAATGCCTGATTAAAATTTTTTGCCGTAGATACACAAAAACGCAGAGTTCTTAAATAATTTTCATACTAGAAAATTTAAATTATTCTCCGTGTTCTCCATGATTCTGTGGCTAATATTTGCGGTTTACCGTAAATAGAAATAGAGAGAGGAAGAATACTTCCCCTCTCCTTGAACTTTATCTGCAATATATTATCAGTATTTGATTACTTGGATCCATATATCAATGTAGCTGGTACATTCATATCTAGCTTATAACCAACACCAGGCTCCATATTTGCCAAATCACCAACCCAGGTCCCATACCAAGTAGCAGATTGTGTCTGATTTTTTATCTGAGATGCTTCATTATTAGCAGTAATACTTTGTAAAGCTGGTTCAAGAGGTACAGTCGTATCACCAAAGAAACCAATCCAGTTCCAATTTTCACCGACTTCAATTGGAGTAGTATAAGGGATTTGTGTTCCAGTAATAGAGAAGTCAGGAGCTGCATTAATCATATTTATCAAATATCCTTCACCATCAGCAATATCTGTTAAGTCGCCAACCCAAGTTCCACTATAATTAGTAGCAGAATGTAGTTGATTCTTGACCTGATAAATATCATCTGGCATTACAGAAGCAAACACAGAATATAAAGAAGTATCTTCTGGATGAATATAAGTGGAATTCCAGTTCCATTCCACTCCTAATGGAATGTATTGAGTTACTGGTGGAACGCCACCGTGTAGAACAGTTGCACGAATATTCCAGTTATAGTTTAACGATGGATTAAGGTCCGTTAAAAGAACCCAACCATAAGGTGACATATTAATCCATGCACCTTTATCTGCAACCATTGGGCCTGCATCGCAACCTGCTGGAAATCCTGTTGGAGTATGAATCCAATAGCCAATCCAATATTCTGTATCTGGTTTAATCAGTACAGGAGTGAATAGTGTATGTTCTGTCCAATCATCAATAGTATAAGTATCTAATTGATATTCATATACGATATTACCTGGGTCTCCGGGTGCTCCACCTTCCCATATTCTTAGTTTAATATCTGCATCAGGCACCTGGGCAATCCAGATTCTCATTTTGGTGATTGGGTCATTTACATAATCACCCAACTCTTCTGGTGTAAATCTAGCTGCTACTTCAAATGTAACTTCTGAACCAGTTCCAATACTGTTATTATTAGGACCGTCATAATTAATTTCTACATCATTACCAGTATACTCTGTTAGATAAAAGTCAACTATATTAGTTGTTGCATCAATATATCCTTCCCAAGTATCCATATACAATCTATTATCATAACCAGCAGTAGCAATATAATTTCCAGTTGTAACCTCTAAAGGACCATAAGTTCCAGCTGTATTGTCTATAGTATGTGTATATATATTTTCATCATCTAAGTTGATGAATGTAAGATTTGTTCCAGTTGGATCTAATCCGCCTTCAATGGATACTGTACCCTGGATATATCCTGGTGGTTCTTCTTGTTCATACCAGAAATCAAAATCATCAATGAACATACCTTCACCAATTGGCTGGTCTTCATCAGAATGGAAATATACTCTGAATTTGATGTTTTCACCTATGTAATCGCTCATATCAATTGGCTGTCCGTATGCTTCTACAAAGGATTCCCACTCTTCTGGAAGGTCAGTGTATACATAGTTTTGTCCACCAGGTGTTCCTGTTGGATTACTGATAGCAAACCATGCCTCACCAATAGAATCATAAGTCATATCACCAGGTACACCATAATTGCTAAATAAAAGTCCTGCATGACAGCTTAGTTCAATATCATCTACACGCATTCCAAATAGAGCTGGGTCATCATCAGTATCATAAGCTGGGTCAGAAGCAAAAGCAAATCGGATTTTTACAACTTGATTTTCATAAGCATTTAGGTCTACAACGACTTCTTGCCAGCCATTAGAATTAGCTACCCATCCTGGAATTCCTTGTCCTTCTAAATGCTGATAGCCAAATGAGTAAAGGCTGCTTTCCTGATAAGAATATGAAGTATCAGCTGGTGTAAGAACTTCCCAAGTAGTGCCACCATCTGTAGAGATTCTAACATTACAACCATCCCATCCATCATATCCAAATGGTTCTCCACCTGGTGCTTCTACATTATGCGCAACATTGAATTTTAGCTGTAAATCAGTTGCACCAGTCAGGTCAATTTCTGGTGTATCCAGAACTTGATACCATTGGCTATCATAACCATAAGCACCTTGCCCTGTATAACCTTCCATTGTCCAATAGTCATTTTCAACATGCCAGGTAGCTTCCTGAATAACCCCTGGTGAACATTCAACACCAAAATATTCAACCTCTGGAAAAGAATTAGGATCATCAAAGAATCCTGTTAACATAAAGTCGCCATTTGCTCCTAAAGCATCAGCAGGAATAGATATCATATCATTCATAATCAGGAAATTATCCATAGTAGGAT
>QMNM01000037.1 GCA_003647765.1 Candidatus Cloacimonadota bacterium | reverse complement strand
ATAAAGGAATTGTATAGTGGTTATGTTGAAGCGGATAAGTTAATTTCAGTTGGCTGGAATGGAAGAGATGAACAAGGAGAGGAACTTGGCTCTGGGATATATCTTTACAAATTAAAGACGAAATATGGAGAATATTCCAGGAAGATGATCCTTCTGCGTTAAAACTTTGTAGGATAAATGTTGTTAAAGTAATATCAATAAAAATCCATAACAATAATGCTAAAAACCTAATCAGGACTTACACAAAGTGCGTAAGTCCTGATTAGGTTTTTACTGTTGGAAATATCAAGTAATATTAAAGGCACGAGTTATTAACCACAGAGTCACAGAGAGAAGAATTTAATCCAGATACATCAATTAAAATATTTATTTTTTACTGATAATTCTCATATTATTGATAGCATTTGGATTCTATAAAATTTGTTACAGCCAATCTCGGTCTGCTTTTATTACTTTATTAACACTGCCTTACGAATTTTAACAATATTATTTGATTCAAGACGATAAAAATAGATTCCACTACTAACTTCATTTCCATTATCGTCTTTGCCATTCCAAATAGCAGTGTGTTCACCAGCAGTATGAAAACCGCATACTAAAGTTCGCACTTTTTGTCCAGAAACATTGTAAATTGCGAGTTCTGTCTCATCTGCACGAGAGATATAAAATGTAATTTGTGTCTCTGGATTAAATGGATTTGGATAATTCGGATAAAGAGAAATTTTAGTAAATAATTTTTTAATTTCCTGTTCTGGCACAACAGCTGTGATATTCTGATATAGCTTTGCTGTAACCTGCAATTCTTCTGTCATAGTCATGTTTGTCTCATTAGTAAATACAGCATGCCAAGAATCTAAACTCGGCAATACAAAGTCAATGCTATTACCAGAGCTGTTTTGATGTATCTCAAATGCAGAAAAGTTCTGACTTGAAGTGTAATTGTTAAAATTATCTTCATCACAGATAAAAAAGTCAATATGACCAGGCGAGCTTGATTCAGAGAAACAGTTATTATCATCAAAATTATAGCCATACAGGATTTCTCTTGGCAGATTATATTCTATAACCATTCGGTAATCATCAGTTGGATTGCTTGGCAGAGTATCTAATGAGACATCAATAGTTGGTATAGTTCCTGGCAAAGTAACATTCCAATTATAGTAGACCCCGGCCGCGCTGTTTGTAATTATGGTCTCCATACCACTTTGAGGATAGTTTCCAATATTACTTGTAACCTGTGCAGTAAATGTGCGATTATCCCCGAGAAGAAATCTCTTTTGCCCATTATGATCTGTCCAGCCAGCTGTACAACCCCAACTTACACAAGGACTGCTGTATATCTTGATTCTTGCACCATCAACATTCTTTCCATTATTATCTGTTACATTAACATTAAGAGTGCAAACTTCTGTGTACTTTTCTGTTGCATCCAAGATAAAGCTATCACCGCGCCAGTTGAATGTAGCTGCAATATCCCAGCCCCAATTCTCATAACCTTGTGGGTAGTCAATATAAGTATTCACAGGCTCCCAGGCAATCCAGCGTCTATCCCAAAATTCATTTATCTTATGATTATTACTATACATAACATCAACAACAGTTGGAATAAGTGCTGCGCGTGCCGCTGCTGATGTTAAATAGGAATGCACACTGCAAGTGCCAATATGTAAATGATAGATACGGACTGGCTGATCATGATGAGGATATGACTGAAATGTCATAACATCCTGAATCCATTGAGTAAGAGCACCAACAGCCCCATTATTAACAGTGTTTTGCTCGCATTTCCATAATACATTACAGGTGTCCAGACAGGATCGCAATAGCGGATAGCCAGAGTCATTATGATTTATTAAATAATCACGCCAGAACACACCTGTCGGAGGACTTGCAGGATTTCCATTACTCGGATTGATATAATTAGGTATTTCCTTATGCAATTTGGGATGAACAATATACCAGTAATAAATCTCTTTTGGCAATTCAATTTCCTGAATACTTCCTTCATCAAAAACTTTATACATTGTTGTTGAGTAGTAATCATCGCCATCGTAGTCAACTATTTCTACATAATCAAAATAGTTATCAATTTCATATAATGATTCTACATTTTCAATTAAGACCTGTGATGACATTGAACTGGATAGAGTTTGTGGAGATATATGAGCAACTTCAAAGCATATTTCGTCAATATAAGGATAAACAGCATTGATAATTAAACCAGCGTATAAATTTTGATTTGTTTCACTTAATCTGCGAAAATTATCTCTTAAATCCATTTTAAGCCAGTTTGGAGCAATATTCACAGCAGTTTCAGCATCCTGTGTAAGATTATCTGATGGCAAACACAATTCCAAATAACTTGTGCCAGAATTAGCTGAAATATAGCATTTTTCTCCAACTGGAACAAGTTTGGTAAATGAAGTAGAATCAACTAATATCCATTCCGCAAAAATATTAGTTGACCCGAAAATAAAGCAAACAAAGATACAGAATATTATGCTTATTAAGTTAAAATAATTTGCTTTTTTCATTGTAATCACCTCTCTTTTTTTATTAGATTATTTAACTATCTTTCATTATTTAAGTTAACTAAATTCTTCTCATCTTGTTTTCTTGAACTCTTGTCTTCTTGAACTCTTGATTCTATACATTAAATCTAATTCGCAATACATCTCCATCTTGAACGATATAGTCCTTTCCTTTAAGATATAGTTTCCCAACATTGCGTAGTTCTTTTTCAGAGCCATATTTTTTCAAATCATCAACAGAAAAGCATTCTGCTCTAATAAATCCTCTTGACATATCAGAATGAATTTTGCCAGCAGCTTTTTGAGCATTTGTCCCTCGCTTGATTGTCCATGCGTGTGCTTCTGGCTTACCAGCTGTAAAGAATGTTATCAAATTTAACAACTCGTAAGATTTCCTAGTTAATCTATCTATAGCAGAATACTTAATATCCATATCTTGCATAAAAAGTTCAGCTTCTTCATTGCTCAATTGAGATAATTCCATCTCAAATTTACCAGCAATTTCTACACAAGAATATTTTTCCTCAATGATATTAACCAATTCCTGATTATTGTGAAAATTATTTTCATCTGAATTAAGAATTACTAATAACGGCTTCAAAGAGAAAAACTGAAATCCACTGAGAATTTTCTTTTCTTCATCTTTTAATCCAAGAATTCGTAATGGTTTTCCTTGTTCCAATTGTGGCAGGCATTTTTCTAATATATTCAATTCCGAATGTATGCTTGTGGACTTTACGCCTCTTTTTAGGTCCTTTTTAATTCTTTCTATTCTCTTTTCGCAAATCTTGTAATCAGAAAAAACAAATTCCTGTTCTAAAGTTTCTATGTCAGATAATGGATTTACATTACTTTGAATTTCATCAATAATTGGGTCAGAAAAATTGCGAATTACAAGAGCAACTTCTTCTACGGTTTTAAATAAGGATAACTCTTCCCTGCTAAATAATTCGCTCTTATCAACTTTTTCTTTTAGTCCTACAAAATCTATATATTCAATGGTTGTATATACCTTTTTTTTACTTTGATAGTAATTCTCTAAAAAATCCAATCTTTTATCTATTATTTCCACTACACCAATATGTGGCTTAACTCTTTGTCCACTGTAAGATGTAATTTCTTCAGTTGATTTTGTCAATGCGTTGAAAACCGTAGTTTTGCCACTATTTGGCAATCCGATTAATCCTATCCTCATTTATACTCCTCAACTAAGAAATGGCTCTATAAAATTACTTATTTTTAAAAATAAAACTCAAAACATTTTAATTGCTTGGCTTTTTGAAGTATTGTCAACGACCTTGAAAGGATAAAACTAAATATTTTTAATTCGTGAATTTGTGGCTTTACTCAGCTCTTTCTTGTTATTTCAGACAATTCCTTCTTATTTCCTCAATTTCCTCAATTTCTTTAGGAACACCTTTGGATAGAATTTCTGCTCCGTTCTCAGTAACTAAAATATCATCTTCAATACGAATACCAATTTTTTCCTCTTTAATATAAATTCCAGGTTCTATTGTTATAACATTTCCTGATTCTAATTTAGCATCTTTGCTACCAACATCGTGTGTTTGTAATCCTAAAAAATGACTAATACCGTGCATATAATACTTTTTATATTCTTTATCTTTTTTTATTAATCCTAATTTTTTTATAGATTCAGTCAGTAATTTAACTGATTCTTTATGAAGTTCATTAATAGAAGTATTTGGTTTTACTTTTTTTATCATTTCCTTTTGGACTTTCAGAACCTCTTCATATATTTGTCGTTGTCGTTTGTTAAATTTATCTGAAACAGGAAACACACGAGAAATATCAGCAGAATATCCATTAAACTTTACTCCCATATCTAACTGTACTAATTCCCCTTCATTTATCTGATGAGAATTATCAGCATAATGTAAAATAGAGGCATTTACTCCTTTAGCTACAATAGGCACAAATGCTAAATGCTTTTCTCCTTTTCTTATTGCCTCATAATGCAACATTGCCTCTAACTCATACTCTTTCATTTTCGGTTTTGCATTTTGCATTATCTTTATAATTGCGACTTTTGTGTACTCAATTGCTCTTCTTATACACTCAATTTCTACATTTTCTTTTTTCCTGCGTAGTTTATCTGTCAAAGAATTCAGATTTAGAAAGTTAAGAAAAGGATAGTGTTCCTGTATATTTCTTTTTATCTGCATTTGTTTTGTTAATTGTTCGTCAATGGGAATTCTATCAAATGAAAAATAGATATTCTCTATACCTGCAACATGATCATTTAATATGGCTGGAAATCTGTCTATATAATTTGTGTGAGTAATACCACTAATTTTCTTTACTTCGGTTCTTCCTATCTTTTTTCCAAGCCAAACTTCTAATTCTGGAATATTTCTCTCAATAAAAAGCAAAGTGGCGTTTTCCTTCTTTCCCTTATAAAGATATAAAATCATATTTGGATAATTTATACCTGTTAGATAAAAAAAGTTTGCATCCTGCTGAAAACTTGTAGGAAGATTACTATCAGACATTGATTGATTTGCAAAAACTAAAGCAATACTCTGTTTTTCCATTAAATTAAATAGCTTCTTCCTATTATTTTTGAAGAAATCGTATGTAAGTAAATCTGACATAATCACCTCATTCTGTCTTTAATTAGGATTTAAAAACAATATTCTTTTTAAAATGTGTCAAATTTAAGTAAATATCAATTAATTTTCTACATTGTCTTTTTTCACAATATATTTTTGGAAAGAAAATAAATAAAAAAATATAAAAAATTTACTGATATTGATTTAAGTGTAATCTCAAAATTTTATATTTTGTAATTTACTAAAAACATTGAAGTTAGCAAATGTTCATTAAATGTCAAATTTAGTCAAAGTAAGATTTTCTTATCATATTAAGCTAATAATATTGTTTTTCAATGAAAAAAATATTTGACAGATTTTTTTTGAATTCAAAATCTGTCATTCTTTGAAAGAAAATATTCAAAAGCAGGTAGAGAGATGTCAAAAAGTTTTTATGGAAGATATGAAAATTCTGTAAGTAATCGCAGAATTAGTATCCCTGCACAATTCCGTGATAAATTCTCATTAGATTCAGAGATGACTGTTATAGCTACTCACTGGCGGCTTCCTAATATTATCGTATATCCACTTGATACATGGAATAAAAAGAGAGAAAAGATGCTAAGTCCAGATATTTCTGAAAAAGAGAAGCTTAGCATTGCTATTCTTTCTGAATGTGCTTCTGAAATTGCCATTGAAGGTCCAGGAAGAATTCTAGTTCCTCAATTTTTATTAGATTATGCTGAAATAAAAGATAAAGTAATTATTCTCGGTTCTGGTGATAAGATGATTCTATGGAACCCAGAATACTTTGAAAAACACATTGCCAGAATACAACAACTTTATAAAACTTATCCTGACAATACAGATCTTTTACTATGATAGATAGCTTTCATAAGCCAGTTTTAACAAATGAAATTGTAAAATTTCTTGCTCCTAAAAAAAATAACATATATGTAGATGCTACTTTAGGAACTGGTGGACATACACTTGCTCTATTAAGAAAAGAGCCTAATTTAACAATAGTTGGAATTGACCAAGATAAAGAAGCAATAGAACTAGCAAAGCAAAATCTTCAGCAATTCAAAAATAGAGTAATATTTATCCAAGAAAACTTTAACGCACTTGTATCAATATTAGCACTCAATAAAATAAAAAAAATAGATGGTATCCTTTTTGACCTTGGAATATCATCAAATCAAATAGATAGCAATAGAGGATTCAGTTATCTCAGAAATAGCAAACTGGATATGCGAATGAATCAAAATACAAAATTAAATGCATTTCAAATTATTAACAACTATAAAGAACGAGAGTTGATAGATATATTTAAAAAATATGGTGAAGAACGATTTGCAACACCAATTGCAAAAAGAATTGTTAAAATACGAATGAAATCGCCAATTGAAACTACATCTCAATTAGCAAACATAATTGATCAGGCAATAAGAAAAAGAAATTTAGTAAAAACAAAGTCCCGTATTTTCCAAGCAATTCGTATTGTTGTAAATAATGAGCTATTTTCTTTACGAGAGGCACTTAAAGATTGTTTAAAAGTATTAAATGTAAATGGTCGTATAGTTGCTATTTCATACCATTCACTTGAAGATAGGATAATTAAAAAGTTTTTTCAGTATGAGAGCTTAAAATGCATTTGTCCACCGAACTTACCTAAATGCGGTTGTAACAAAATACAAACTCTAAAAATTATCACAAGAAAGCCAGTTGTTCCTACTGATGAGGAAATAAAGAATAATTCCAGAGCAAGAAGCGCTAAATTAAGAGTAGCAGAGAGGTGTTATAATGAAAGAAAAATCAACGAATATAGCAATCATTATCTTTAGCTTTATTGTTCTTATTTTATTGTCCTTAATAGCTGATACATATAAAAGATCTGTCTATAATAGACAACAGGAACAAATTAGTAGGATAAAAGAAAAAAATAATGAATTAAAGGAAATTTGTCAGGACTTGGAAAGAGATATAAATGAACTCTCTTCTCGTAGTATTATTGTTCCTATAGCTACGCAAAAATTAGGGTTATATTTCCCAATGCCTAATAATATTTATATGATTTCTATTACAGATAAAGAAAAATTACAATGTACTTTCGTAGACCTAAATGTCCGTAACGGACAACTATGATAGAGAAATGAATGGGATAAAAGGTAATAGATTAAACTTTTTACTTGTCTACTTCGCTATAACTTTAATATTTTTGGTTTTTATTGTAAGGCTTATTTGTCTGCAACTTTTTGACTGTTATAATCTTCATCCTTCTCATATCTATAAAACAAAAACAGTTCCTATTTTTGGTAATCGTGGCTTAATTATTGATAGGAATGGCAAAATCCTTGCTGATAATAAATATAGTTATAAATTTGATATTTTTCCAGTATCTATATATCAAAAAAGTGTAACAATTGACCAAACATATAAAACAATTGCTAAAATTTTTTCCAATCATACATCTCTTTCTTATAAACATTACATGCAAAGAATTAACAAGTATAAAGAAATCTGCAAAAATGGTTTCCAATTGGCTGTTAATATTGATGTAAGTTCTAAAAATCAAATTGAGAAAGAGCTTAATGAACAAAAAATACATGGTGTTAGTAGTAGTATTTATAAATATCATCGTATTTATCCTCAAAATGGTTTATTGGCTCAAGTAATCGGTATGGTTGATTCTTTACATAATGGAATAAATGGAATAGAAAAGAGTCAGAATAAGTTCTTGTGTGGAAAAGATGGCTGGAAGACAGTTATAAGATCTGGTGATGGTGGTGAATATACTATTCCAGAAATGCAATGTGAACAGCCAAAACAAGGAAATACAGTTCAACTGACAATAGACAGTCAATTACAAGAGATTCTTAGACAGACACTAACAGATCGCTTGAAAACTTATAATGCAAAAAATGCTATTGGCATTATTATGTCAGTTAAAACAGGTGAAATATTTGCAATGAGCAACATTTCAAAAAAATACTTGAATTCCTCGGGCCGTTATCTGCATTCATTAGCAAATAATGCTATTGCATTCACTTTTGAACCGGGCTCTATATTTAAACCGTTTATTGCATTATTAGCATTGGAAGATAATCTGTATCAGCCAAAAGATAAAATTGATTGTCGCCCAAGAACAATAGAATATGAATCATTTACAAGATCAATTAATGACTCTCATTATCATACATATTTAACATTCACTCAGGTAATAACTTTATCCAGCAATGTTGGTATTAGTCGTATTGCTGATGATGTTGGTGTGACTCGTTTGTATAACCGCCTGAAAAATTTAGGTTTTGGCAGTAGGACTGGTATAGAATTGCCTGGCGAACAGATAGGAATATTCCGTAAGTTAGAAAACTGGTCAGAATACTCATTGCATTCAATTGCTTTTGGACAGGAGATTAGCGTTACTCCTATACAATTAATCACGGCTTTTGCTACATTAGCTAATAATAGTGAATTACTCCAGCCGCATATTATTAAAAGAATAGAATCTGTTGACGGTGAACTTATATATGAGTCAAAAAAAAAGGTTATTCGTAAAATATCTAATGAGAGAGCATTAAATACACTAAAATCTATTTTAGCAGAAGTAGTTGAAAATGGAACGGCAAGAAAAGCAAACATAGAATATGTAAGAATTGGTGGCAAAACAGGAACTGCTGAAAAAGCAAATCATAAAACAGGTGGCTATTATAAAGATAAATATGTGTCTAGTTTTATAGGATTTTTCCCAGTAGAAAATCCAGAGTTCATTATTTTGACAATATTTGATGAGCCATGCGATGATTATCATCTTGCGTCAAATTGTGCTGTGCCTAGCTTTAGAAAAGTTGTAGAAAAGATGATGTTATTTTCCAATTATGCTTTAATGATATGTGAAGATAATTATAGAATAAATAAAACAATAGTCCTGCCAAATTTTATTGGGAAAAAACTTGCCTATGCTAGTCAGTTCTTGGAAAAACAAGGGATTAAATACAATGCAAATACTAATCAAGGAATTGTTATTGAGCAATATCCAAAACCGAATGAGCCAATATTTATTGATATGACTGTTCATCTGATTGTAGAAGATAAAGCAATTAAGCATGAAAGCCAGAACATCAAAAACAATAATCAAAGAATAATGCCTAAATTAGTTGGACTTTCATTAAGAAAGGCATTACAATTATCACAGAATGCAGGCGTAACATTAAAAATTCAAGGTAATGGGATTATCATCTCTCAATCAATAAAAGCAGGGACAATTATAAAAAAAAATCAAGTATGTAAGGTTCTGGCAAATTGAAGAGAATGACACACTGAAAAACACT
>QMNM01000036.1 GCA_003647765.1 Candidatus Cloacimonadota bacterium | reverse complement strand
TCAACAAACTCATCGCAAAAGATATAAAATGGATAAAAAATTCGCGTAAGTTCGCATAGTTCGTATAAGTTCGCGTCTGCAAGGTCGGTTAATTAGCCACGAATAACACGAAGAATCACGAATAAATTTCTATCAAAATAATTCCTATAATTCGGCACAGAAAGACACAGAGGACACAGAGTAAGATTTAAGGACACGGAGTAATTTTAATTTTTTATCAGTGTACTATTTCTTTTTATTTATAATATGAAAAAATATTTTTTAGTAATAACATTAGTATGTTCCCTTTTTTATTTTTTTCTTTCTCCTTTCTCCTTAATTGCTGGACGCTATGCAGGTGATTTTATTGCGATTGGAGCAGGTGTTCGCTCTTTATCTATGGGAGGTGCTTTTGTAGCTGTTGCTAATGATGGAAGTGCAATCTATTGGAATGCAGCTGGCATCTCGCAAATAAGAGAGAAAGAAATTATTTTAATGCGGGCATTTTTATACGATAATATTGCCAGCTATGACTTCATCTCTCTATGTATACCCTTGCCAAGTGATGTATCTGTAGGATTGGCTTGGACTAGATTATCAATTGATGATATTCCTTATTTTAGCGAAAAACATTTAACAGGCACCAATACAGACCAAAGGTCATCAGACATAAACAAGCAATTAACTGGCATTCCTGATGGCGAGTTTAGTAGCAGTGATAATTTATTCCAATTTGCGTTCTCTAAACATATATCTCAATTAGTTAATATGGGATGGCTATTTTTTGAAGTGCCAATAGATTATTATTTCGGTGCTACAATTAAATATATCAAGCGAGATTTGTATAAATTTTCTGCAACAGGCACTGGTGTTGATTTATCAGCAATGATAAAATCGGATTTGGCTATTCTAACAGAATTAGATTGGCTTGGTGAAATCCGTTATGGAATTAATATTCAAGATGTTGCTGGGACAAAAATTACATGGGATACAAAATCAAGATGGAGTGACGAAATCATTACAAATACAAAAATGGGAGTAGCTGTTGTTCAGCCAATTCCAAAGATACATTCAGTAATTACAATTGACTATGATTGGGATAATGCGTATAAGTACACTTCTCATATTGGGCTTGAATTGCAATATAAAAAATTTGCTTTTCTGCGAACTGGCTATTCTGATGATGATTATTCATTCGGAGCTGGCATAACATATCGTAGATTTAATATAAATTATGCGTTCTTAACCAATGTTTTAGCAAATACGCATCGTGTAGGTGTGCGTATATCTTTTTAATACGAGGTTAATTAAAAAATAAAGAGAGTTTGTAAAATTTCGTATGTTTTCGTGGCAAGAAATTAAAATGAAAAAGTTTTATAAAATTTCGTGTATTTTCGTGGCAAAGAAAATGAAATTATACATTGGGATATTACTGATAATTATAATAGCATTTTTCTTTTCCTGTGCTAAAGAGGGTCCAGAAGAAGTGGATAAAATACCTCCTACTAATCCACATTTAATACCTCATTTAGGCGATCCTGGTGATGATACTGTTTCCATTTTTTTAACAGATGAAGGCAATGGTATTGATGCAGTGTCTGCTGGGCCAGGTGAGCAGAATTATATTCAGATTATGTGGAACTATTTACCAGATGATGACTTACATCATATAATTGTCTATCGCTTTAGCAATGAAGATTCTTTGTCAGTCGTGGATGTTCTTTATAATACCCAAGATACAGTTTTTATTGACGAATTTAATACATATACAGGTCATAGACTTTATCCTAAAATATGGTCTTATTATATCCAACCTTATGATGAAGCTGGTAATTCATCTATTTCTGATACTGTAAGATACGGCTTATTAGTTTCTCCTATGCTAACTTATCCTCCTGATGAACATCAGATATCAGGTATGGATACATTGTTATTAGCCTGGGAGGCTGGTAGTATTAGTGAAAATGCTAGTTCTGTTAGAGTGCTAATATTTAATAGTGACCACTCTGTTTACTGGCATTATGACATAGATCCTATGCAAAGTATTTATTCAATTGAAGTAGACGACAATTTAATCTCACGCCAGACATATTATTGGCGTGTAGATGTGTTTTTTGAGGATGGTTCTGGTGGTAAATATGGTGCTGAATCTGAGGAAAGGACAATAATTGTTCAGTAATAAAAATTTAAAAATTTGACTGGGAAATAAGTATTATTGTTAATTCGCTTTCAATTTTAAGTAAGGAGTTATGCGTGAAAAAAGGTATAATTATAATCATTATCATTAACTTATTTATGCTACCGATTTTGTTATTATCACAGACGAACATTTCTCCTAGTGCACCAGCTGTATCTGCTTATTCATATTCAGGAACTATGGGAGATGCAGAACAATTAAGGATTTATACTTATATTTGGGGGCAGGTAAAGAAGCCAGGTTTATATATTGTTCCTGATGATACGAACTTACTTGCTTTATTATCTTTAGCAGGGGGTCCAACAGAACAAGCCAAGTTATCAAAAATAAGGATAGTTAGGCCCACAAAGGGAGGAAAGAAGATCATCTGGGTAAATATGAAAGAATACTTGGAGACAGGAAATCAGGAACTGATACCTGTTCTACAACCTGGAGATACTATTATTGTGTCTGGTACTATATTTTACGCATTTTCAAAAACAGCAGATTTTCTTGCAAAAGTAGCTGCAGTTCTGGGTGTTTATAACCTGTTTATAAATTTAAAAGATTAAACTACAAGAGGAATAATAATGGAAAATTTTGACCAAACAGAAACAAGTGAACTACAATTTAAAGAATACATAAGAATTATAATACAAAGGAAATGGTTGGTATTGTCAATATTTACGATAATTGTTCTTGTTACTATGGTATTTACAATGCGTCAGCCAAAGATATATGTTACATCAGCAAAAGTGCTTATTGAGCAACAAAAAAAGGGGGAATTCTTTTTCCAGCCAGCAGGTTACGGAGATAAGTCCCTAAAAAACCAAATCATACTCTTAAAGAGCATTCCAATTATGAATTCTGCTATTGAAAAAATGAAAGCTCATCCTGAGAGCGAAACTTTTCCTATCCTAAAATCTGAAAATCCAGCAATGTCTTTGAAAGGAAGAGTAGATGTATCTTCTGAGCGAGATACTGATGTGCTGACAATATCTATTTCTTCAACTAATCCATTAGAGGCGCAAGTAGCAGCTAATAGTGTTGCAGAAAGCTTTAAGGAGAAAAATTTGGAATATGCCAGAACAGAGGTTGCAGCTGTAAGAGAATTCCTAGAAAAGCAATTAGATATAATAAAAAGAAAGTTGGCTATATCTGAAGAGGATTTACGTGAATTTAAAATTCAAAACAGGATCTCTACTCTTTCAGCAGAAACAGCTGAATTAGTAAGGACTTCATCTAGCTTTGAGGCTCAATTAAATGATGCAAATACAGAATTACAGGTAGCAGAGAAAAAATTGAAATTCTTACAAAGCATATTAGCTCAACAGGACTCTGCTTTAGCAAATGAGGTGATGGCTATATCTAGTCCATTAATTGAGGAATTAAGGAAAAAACTAGTAGAGAATGAAGCGAAATATGCAATCTATTTAACAAAAGAAGGATATTCGTCTGAACATCCAGAACTTAGAAAATTAAAAGAAGAAATTGAAAGGGAAAGAGAACAATTAAAATTAGAAATAGATAAAGTATTGCAATTGAAAACTGATGCGAGTGACCCATTGGCACGAAGAGGCGAAATAATAGGGGAGATTACAAATGCACAGGTAGAACTAAATGTTGCTCAAACAAAAGTAAGTGCAATAGAAAGCATTGTAGCAAAATATACACAAAAGATGACATCTCTTCCTGATACAGAACTGGAATTAGCACGTTTAGAAAGAGACAAACAGATGAATGAGAACATTCATACATTGCTTGTAGAGAAATACGAAGAAGCAAAGATTTCTGAACAGGGAAAGATAGGTAATATCCGAATTTTAGAAACTGCATATCTGCCAGTATCTCCTACAAAACCTAAACCGAAAATGAACTTAATGATCTCTATTGTTTTGGGATTAGGATTAGGCATTGGTTCTGCACTTATATTATCTTCAATGGATACTACTCTTAGATCCTTAAATGATATTGAACGATATGTAAAATTACCAGTTGTAGGAACTATACCAGATATTCCAGTAGATGAGGTTGCATTATCTCAACTATCTGAAGAATTGAGAAATGAGAGAGATAAAGAAAAGTTAAAACAATTGACACAAACCCAACAGCGTATTGTAGCCAGATTAGTTCCTCATTATGCACCAAAATCACCAATTGCAGAAGCATATAGAACTTTTAGAACTAATGTGCTTAGTGCTTACAGAAATCCAGGTCCAATAAAAACTCTCGCTATTAGTAGTGCAGGGCCAAAAGAAGGTAAAAGCACAACAGTTGCAAATCTCGCTATAACAATTGCGCAAATGGACTCAAAAACACTTCTGATTGATGCTGACTTAAGACGTCCAATGATACATAATCTATTTTATAAAGATAAGGAGCCTGGACTCACAAATTACTTTATAGATGAAAACTGCCAACTTTCTGATATTATTCGGCAAACTGAAATTAAGAATTTGGATATAATAACTTGCGGTCATGTTCCGCCAAATCCATCCGAGCTTATAGCTTCTAAAAAGATGGATCAACTTATAAATAAAGTCAAAGAAACTTATGAATATATCCTCTTTGACAGCCCACCAATTATAGCTGTAACTGATGCTATGATTCTGTCAAAAAAAGTTGACGCTCTCTCATTAGTTATTCGTGCTGGCGTTACAGATCGTAGTATTGTTGAACGGGCAAAATCATTATTAGAACATATCGGCATTACTGTAAATGGTGTTGTTATAAATGGAATAGATGTTCATAAATATTATAGCGGATATAGCTATTACTACTATTATTACTACTATTACTATTATTATTATGGTGGGGAAAAGAAAAAAGAAAGAAAAGGATTGGCAAAACTTGTTCCAAAATTCTTACGCAAAGATCAATTTGTTTCTTGATGTATTGTCTTGTAGATATGATAATTATCATAATATTATTACTCTCTTCTCTGAAATAAATTTATGCGACCAGATAAATACTTATCTAACGGAAGATGGTAAGATAACGGTTTTATCAGATGTTAGTAAAATCAGTGGAAATAGAAATATTGTGTTCAAAATTGCAGAATTTATTAAGAATAAATATGGCATAAAACAAGGCATTAGTATAACCATAAAAAAGAGAATTCCTCTTGGCGCAGGTTTGGGTGGGGGAAGCAGTAATGCGGCAGTTTGTTTGAGAATCCTAAATCAATTATGTGAACTTGAATTATCAGAAGAGAAATTAAGAGATATTGGAACTAAGTTTGGGAGCGATATAAATTTCTTTTTAACAGGAGGCATAGCAATCGGGAGGAATAAAGGCGATAGTATAGAGCAAATAGTTCCAAAAATTGCAGACAAGAAATCTACGCTAAAAATAAAACTAGAAAATATATTGTTAGTAAATCCAGGAATAGAAATTTCTAGTCATGAGGCTTATTCATTAGTTAAACTTAATAAAGTGAATAAAAATAAATTTGAACGAATATTAAATGCTGTTAAAAGTAATGACTTAAAAGAAGTTGCATCCAATTTATATAACAAATTGGAAGATGGACTATTTAAGAAATATCCTCTTCTAAAAACAATAAAAAATCAATTGCTTGAATTTAGCGCATCAGGAGCATTACTTTCTGGAAGTGGTGCCACATTATTTGGGATTTTTGAGAATCGTGAAGATCTTGTATATGCTAAGGAAAGATTTTCTAACAAAGGATATTGGACATTTATAACAAGATGTGAATATCCTTTACCGAGCAATGCAAACTTATACATAGCGCGATAAACCGCAAAAAAGGGATGGCATCCGTTATTTATTATCTTTGCCTGCCCTGTTAAATGTTTACTATTTAATAGGGTGTCCTTTGCGACTATTTCGTGAACTCTGCGGTTAAATTTTTTGCACAAAAAACAAAATTCTAATTCGTAATACTATATACAAAGGAGATCTATCAATGGAAGTAACTGATATTCGTGTTTTTTTACTGAATAAACCTCCTGTAAAAGCTTATGCTAATATTGTATTTGATAATTGTTTTTTAATTAAAGACATCAAAGTCATTGAAGGCAAAAAAGGGTTATTTGTTGCAATGCCAAGCAAAAAAATGAAAAATGGTGATTTTACAGATGTTGTCCATCCGATTAACACTGATACAAGAAGATGGCTTGATCAAACCATTATTGATGCTTATCACAAGCAACTGGATAAATCGGAGAATCAAAATTTAGAGCACAGATCTTAATGCGTAGGCTAGAAAATAATTTGTAATATATTTTGTTCTATAAAATTATACGAAATAACAATTATTTCTTCCTTTGTGGCAAATTTACGCACTACGCCTTATCCGTGTTTTTCTATTAAATTATGTTTTCAAAACTTAGACTTTTTAGTGGTAATTCCAATCCGATATTAGCACAAAAAGTAGCTCAGGAATCTGGAATACCATTAAGCAATGCTGATATATTCAAATTCTCTAATGATGATACATTTGTTAGAATCAAAGACAATGTCAGAGGATCCGATGTTTTTGTTATTCAATCTACTTGTGCCCCTGTTAATGATAACCTAATGGAACTATTGATAATCATTGATGCTTTACGTCGTGCTTCTGCTGAAAGAATTACTGCGGTCATCCCGTATTATGGTTATGCTCGCTCTGATAAAAAAGACCAACCAAGAGTGCCTATTACTGCTAAATTAGTAGCTAATTTATTGACAACTGCTGGTGCAGATAGAATCGTAAACCTTGACCTACATGCAGGCCAAATTCAAGGATTCTTTGACATTCCAGTTGATCATCTAACTGCATTACCAATTTTACTAGATTATTACAGTAAAATGAAGTGGAAAAATTTGGTCATAGTTTCACCTGATTCAGGAGGAGTTAAGCGTGCACGGAAATTCGCTACTAATCTAAAAGCAGATCTGGCAGTTGGAGATAAAAGGAGAACAGATAATAGCGGAAATAGTAGCATTATAAACATCATCGGCAATGTAAAGGGCTGTGATACAATTTTGGTAGATGATATTGTTGATACTGCAACTTCTATTACAAATATAGCTTATAAGTTAAAAGAACTTGGGGCTAATAAAATCTATGCTACTTGTACACACGCTGTACTGTCCGATAATGCAGTAAAAAAAATACAAGAATCACCTATTACAGAATTCGTTGTTACTGATTCTATTCCTCTGACAAAAGAGAAAAAAATGTGTAAAAAGTTTAAACAACTTACAATTGCTAATTTATTAGCAAAAGCAATAAAAAAAATTCACTTGGAAGAATCAATTAGTATGCTTTTTGATTAAATCATAATTTTTATGGAGGAAACTAATAAATGGAATTGAAATTGACAGTAGAAAAAAGACAAGCTTTAGGCAAACAAAAAATGAGAGAACTACGAAATCATAAACTTATGCCCGGGGTTGTATATGGAAAAGATATTAAATCTTTACCCATTACTTTAAATTATAAAGAGTTTTTTAATGTATATAAAGAAAGTCAGAAGCATTTATCATTTATTGAATTAGATGTTGACGGCAAAACTTATAGAACATTGATTAAAGAAGTCCAGACAGATCCTGTTTCACGACAGTTTATTCATGCTGATTTTCATATTGTAACAAGTGGAGAATCAATTGTAGTAACAGTGCCTTTTAAATTCATTGGAGAAGCAACAGGTGTAAAACAAGGCGGTATGATAGAAATTCATCTTAGGAGATTAGAAATACGATGTCTGCCTGGCGATCTACCTGATTCTATTGAAATAGATATATCTAATATGGAAATAGGTCATACTATACATATTAGAGATATAAAGATAAAAAATGTAGAAATTTTAACTGACATAGATGCACCTATCTTGTCAATAGTGCCTCCTAAGAAAGAAGTAGAAGAAAAGGAAGAAAAAGAAGAAGAGATTGAACAGGAACAAGAGGATACAAAATCTAAAACTGACTAAATCGGTAAATAGATGAAAATCGTAGTTGGATTAGGGAATCCAGGGGAAAAATATAAGTACACAAGACATAATGTCGGATTTCTTGTGCTTGATTATATTAATAAGCAATATCGTTCTCCTCAAATAATAAATAGAAAAAATTATTCATTCTTTGAAATTGATGATAATATTCTCGTGTATCCGAATACTTTTATGAACTTAAGCGGAATTGCTGTGATTGATGTCCTTGATGATTTTTCCTGTTCTCAAAACAATCTATTGGTTGTTCTTGACGATATTCATCTCAAATTAGGTAATATAAGAATCAGAGAGAGTGGCTTAGATGGAGGACATAATGGGCTAAAATCTATCATATATCAATTAGAGAGCGAGGAATTTAAACGAATCAGATTGGGCATTGGTCAGACATCTGACGGAATTATTGCTGAAAATATAGTAAAGAAAAAAAATTTTGTGCTTGGCAAATTCAATGATGAAGAATTAAAAGTTGTTAATCTAATGATTGGGAAGACAGCAGAATTGTTATGGAAATATCTAAAAAGTGGATTTCAAGAGATGTTGAATCTCTATAGCAAAATGCAAAAATCAGTATAAATATTTAAACGACCTTGGAAGGTCGTTCTACTTCTTAACTTCTTGAACTCTTGTCTTCTTGTCTTCTTGTCTTCTTGAACTCCTGTCTTCTTGTCTTGTGGGATCATATCAGTTATAAGTATTATTTTTGTGCGGGCATTACGCACTACGCCTTGTGTGTTTGTGGCTAATAAATATTAGACTGAAAGTCCAAAGGAGATAAAAGAAATGATAAGAAATTATGAAATGATGATAATTATAAACACAGATTTATCTGAAGAGGATATTGATAAAACAATTGATGGCGTGACAAATTTAATTAAAGAAAATAATGGAAAAATTTCAGATATTGATAGATGGGGTAAAAGGCATCTGGCTTATCCAATAAATAAGAAAAAAGAAGCTTATTATTATATTATCTACTTTCAAATAGATAGTGAAAAAATCATTGAGTTGGAAAAGAAGTATAAGCTTATGGAGAATATCTTACGATACTTAATTCTAATTTCCAAATGAGATCTGCAAAATAAGGTAAATAGGAGGAAATAAATGAGCATACCATTACGAATGCCGAATGTTAATTACATTATTATTTCTGGACATCTTACAATGGACCCTGATTTAAGGTACACAAGTGAAGGAACACCATTTCTAAGATTTGGAATTGCTAATAATAGAAATTATAAAGACAGAGATGGAAATTGGCAAGAGCAAACAAGTTTTCAGAGAGTTACTCTTTGGGGTCCACAAGTAGAGAGATTGAGCAGTGTGTTAAAAAAGGGGAGTCCGGTTCTGGTAGAAG
>QMNM01000035.1 GCA_003647765.1 Candidatus Cloacimonadota bacterium | reverse complement strand
TCAGTAATTCCTTGGAAATTTTGTAAATCTTCCTCATAAACAGGACATGGAGATAAAGTTACTGTAATAATTTCTGACTTAGTAGAAGTTCCATCTGTTTTATACAATCTTGCTTGAATATAATATTTTCCATATCTTTGCCCTTCAGTATTCCAATTAAAATTGAAAGGATAAATATAATCCTCAAATATAATTGTGCTATCAATGTCATTATCAATAAATAATTTTATCATTTCCAAATTTTCAGTATTTGACACGCGAACTTGTATTTCAACAGTATCTCCCCAAACAAATCCCGCTTTTGGATTTGTTATTTCAATATCAGGTGTTTTTGGTGAAGTTGTATCTTCAGAGCAAGATAGTAAAATGACAAAGATGCTAACAATAATTATTAGAGCAGAGATTTTTTTTATCATTTTTACATCTCCCATTTTTGGGCTTGAGTTAAGCCAATTGGCTTGATTAAAATTAGTTCAAATTGCTTCCAATTATGTGAGAAATCCTAACTCATATTTTAAGCCCAGAAAAGCCAAGAAACGCAAGTGCCATACAACCAGCCACAATAAAAGATATTGGCAATCCTTTGAGAGATTCTGGTATATCTGCTAATTCCAGTCGCTCACGAATTCCAGCCATCAAAATCAATACTAATGTAAAACCAACACCAGCAGAAAAACCATTGATTATCGTCTCTAAAAAATTATATCCCTCGTTAATATTCAAAATGGAAACTCCTAACACTGCACAATTAGTAGTAATTAACGGGAGAAAAATTCCTAATGCCTTGTATAATGCTGGTGCTGTCTTTTGTATGACCATCTCAACAAATTGCACTAATGTCGCAATTGTTAAAATAAAAGCAATTGTCCGTAAAAATGTTAAGTCCAAACCAAAAATACTGGTAGATGGATTTAGTAAATAATTATAAACCAACCAGGTGATAGTAGAAGCCATTGTCATTACGAAAATTACAGCCATTCCCATTCCAATAGCAGAATCCAACTTCTTTGATACACCAATATAAGGACATAATCCTAAAAATTTTGCTAATACAAAATTATTGATAAATATAGATGCTATGATAATAGAAAATAGTTTTGCTATTTCCACTTTGCCTCCAATTTTTATTTTGCAACAGAGACATCCTACTTCGTTTTAGCCACGAATAACACGAAGAAACACGAATAAATTTATCCCAAAACATTCCTAAAAATTACGAAGGACAGGCAGAGGGCATAGAGTAATTTCTATAGCAATTACGATTTTTTGGCTACCCACTTATTAAATAAAGCCATCAATATTCCAATTGTAAAAAATGCCCCAGGCGGTAGGATAGCACAAATCGCTGGTTGATACGAACATGGTAATATCTGCATTCCATAAAATTTACCTGTCCCAATTATCTCACGGATAGTAGCAATAACTATTAAAGCGAGTGAAAATCCAATACCCATTCCAATACCATCTAATATAGATGAACCAACAGAATTTTTGCTTGCAAATGCTTCTGCTCTTCCTAAAATTATGCAATTCACTACAATTAAAGGAATGAAAAGCCCTAAACTTTTGTGCAATGATGCGGCATAGGCCTCCATTACCATATCAACAACTGTAACAAAAGAAGCAATTATTACAATATATGCTGGAATGCGCACCTTTGATGGTATGAAATTTTTTATTAGAGAAATTACTATATTAGAACCAATCAGAACAAAAGTTGCAGCTGCTCCCATTCCAATAGCGTTATTCACAGAAGTGCTAACTGCTAATGTAGGACATAATCCAAGTGCCATTACAAAAATTGGATTTTCTTTAATTATTCCTTTTGTTAATTCTCCGAATGCTTTCATTTTTCTATCAACCTCTCTTTAATATCAATGAACTTCTCTTTGATAGAATTAGTAACAGCTCTGGTAGTAATTGTCGCTCCTGTTATAGATTCAATATCACCGCCATCTTTATCTACCATAATATTTTCTGGAGTTTTATGTTGAAATTTCTCTGCAAATTCAGAAGTAGCACAATTTGCTCCCAATCCAGGTGTTTCCTGTTGGGATATCACTTTTATTGCTATTATATTGAAAAGCGTGTCAATGCCAACCATTGTTTGAACATTACTACTATATCCATATTTTTCACATCTAAAGGTATAACCAACTAATCTGTTATGCTTATCTAATCCCTTATAATAGAGAATAGTATGAACAGTATCCTGTCCTATAATTTTTTGTTCTGTGATTTCTTGGAAATGGTCAGCTTCTGGCAATACTGACTTTCTGGCTTTTTCCTCTTCCAACTGTTTATTTTTAGCAATAATAGGTGCTGTCTTTTGATAAATAACCGCTAATACACAACTGGCTATTAAAGTAATAATTAACAAAACAAGTCCCATCTTTACTACATCATTCAATGTTGACTCCTTGTTTTTATCTAATCCTTGCGGATGATTGAGTTTATCCTATTCTTTATACTCATCTTTACTTATTGGTAATATACTGATTTTAAACATCTTTGATAAGTTATTTCCATTGTAATCTTCGGTTTTTTCATCTAAAATAAAAGCATAAGGCACATAATTTCGCAATTTCCTTTTTGGTGAGAACCTGTATTCATTTCCTGCAATTCTATAAATATTTACTGAAATTTTCCTATTATCTTCACTATTTACAAGATATGCTACAACATTTTTTGGTGGTAATAGCCTGTCAAATTTTATTACTATATCTGGCAATAGCGTATTTACAGTACTTCCATCTGGCGGATAACAAAAAATAATGGAAAGTGGAGTCCTGTCTATATGAGAATTACCAATAAAAATTAAAGAATCTTGCTTTGTTATATTCCCTTTCTCATCCATAATCTCGGTCATATACAATTTATATTTAACACTATCCTGATCCTCTGTTATAAGGATAATTTTATCTTTAACTGATAAGTAATCTTTAACTGCCAAAGTATTTTCAATATCTTCTGCTTGGACAATTTTTATTTTGTCTGAAAAATTATCCGATATTTTCACTGGTTCTGTAAATAACAATTCAATGCTATTTTTATGTAGTGTTTTTATTGCCTTCAAATGCGGTTTTGTTGTATCAGCTAAACTCATATATAAACTGACACTTACAATATGGCTATTCAAATTAACTTTATTTTTAGCATATGGTTCATTATCAAAATTATACAAAAAATCATCGTTCAAATCCTGAAAACCAGTTATGAGATAAGTTCCTAAATTCAAACAGGAAAATTCAGCTTGGCTAAATTCATTTATCTCTTTACTCATCACTAATAATGTATCTTCATCAAATAACGATACATACACATTTCCACGACTTAATGTAGATTGAGCAATAGAATCAATTGCTACTTTTATTGAATTATTAGGTAATTTTGCCTGTGTTGAGAAAATATAAGTATAAATATTCGCCAATTTGTTATTATGTATATCTTTACATCTTTTGTTTATAGTTACAAAATAATTGGTGTTTTGTATGAAATTCTCGTTAGGTTCTATTATTACAGAATTCCTTTTCCATTTCAATTTGATCTTTCCCATTGGTGGATAAATATTATATGCTGAAAGAAATGATGACTTATCAATTTCTTTGCTAAATATTATTTTAAGATTATTGCCAGTGAAATTTGTAGCATAATTTTCTGGTGAAAAAGAGATAATACAAGGGGATTCTGTATCCACTGGACCGCCAGTAGGTGGTTTTTTTCTACCGCATCCTATTGTTGTCAGTAATATCAACAACATAACACTATTTAAGCAATTCCAATAATTTTTCTTCATTTCATTTTGTCCTATTAGTCAAGGTTGCGAGTGTGTAAACTAATTTAAACATCTTACTATATATTTTCCAATTATATCAAATTCCAAATTAACAAGATTACCAACCTTTTTACATTTTAGATTAGTATTCTCTATTGTATGTTCTATTATAGAAACTGTGAACATATTCCGTTTTACATCAAAACTGGTCATACTTATACCATTGATAGCAATAGAGCCATTTTCTACCACTAAATTATGATATTTTGGAGGGAAGGAAAAAGTGAATAAATAATTACCCTTCTGTTTCTTTATGCTGACAATTTTTCCAATGCAATCAATGTGGCCCTGTACAAAGTGACCATCAAATCTATCATTAACTCCCATTGGCAGTTCAATATTTATTAGCTCAGCTCTTATCCAATGTCTAACATCAGTTTTTAAACTGGTCTCTTCGGATATTTCAACAGTAATGCTTTTATCTTTGATTTTGACAATAGTTAAGCATATTCCATTACAAGCAACAGAATCTCCTATTTTGATGATAGATTTTATAGATGGAATAAATATGGTAATAAAATTCTTATTGCCTATTTTCCTGATTTCTTGCACACTTCCTAAAAATCTGATTATTCCAGTGAACATATCTAAACTCTTTATAAAATTTTGTTGACACCAAAAAGACATTTCTCGCTTTTTGAAATGTCAAAATAAGTAAATTAAATTTATAATTGTCAAAAAATATAAAAATCATTTTAATAATTACAATATAAGTGTAAAGATGAAATTTATAATATTTGGCATAATAAATTTGTTGTATAGTTGGAACTATTAAATGGATAAAGTATAAGTTTTCAGGCATTTGGAGTAAAAATATTTCCTTATCTTTGCGTATTTGCTGTGAAGAAAAACCTTTGATCAGGCACTTATCTCAAATTTAGGGAAATTATAAATTTAAAAGGAGAAAAATGATATGTTGAAAAAAGTAAATTCTAAAACAATTATAAGAATTTTTGTAGTGGCATTTGCTTTGGCAATAGTTATAACCAGCTTTTTGTTTTTTTATCAGACATTATTTGCCAATCCTGATGAGCAGCAGATAACAGAGAATAGCCATAATAGCCATGCAAAGGATAATTCAGGAATGGCGTATATTGCATCTGCAATTGCTGTTAGTGGAGCTTGTATAGGTGCTGGATTTGCTGTTTCTTCTGTAGGTGCAGCCGCAATGGGCGCAGTTGCAGAAAAACCAGAACTGATGGGAAGGAGTTTGCTTTATGTTGGCTTAGCAGAAGGCATCGCTATTTATGGATTGATTGTTGCTATTATCATATTGGGCAAAGTATAGATGAAGCTGGTTCTTGGTTGATAGATGCTTGTTGTTTTGGTAAATGAACGATAAATTATCAATAGTCAACTACCAACCATATAGAAATTAGTCTGTGTCTCTGTGGCAAAATAATATACGAACTTATCACAAACTCATTGCGGAAAATTCTATATGAAAAAATTAAAAAATTTTGCAGAAGTTCGTATTATCTCGCAACTAAAATAAGGTAATATAATGGATATTGAAGTTATTGCTGATGAATTGACATTAAAAGCTCTCAAATTAGTTGGGCTTTCTGGTTATCAATTTGATACTTCATCTCTTGCTTTAAAAAAGGCAGAGGAAATATTGAAGCAGAAAAATTGCATTATCTTGCTCGGAAATGAATTTGAAAAAAATAATAAAGAGCTGGTAGAACAATTAAAAATTAAATATAAAGGGTCTGTAATAATTGTTATCCCAACTGTTTTTGACACTTCTTATCATTTAGAAAATATTGAACAAATCATTCAAAAAGCCATAGGAATAAAATTATGAGTGAGAACAAAAGTGAAGAGATGATAGATTATATTCTAAAAAATGCGTATAATGAAGCTGAATCAAAAGTCCGAATTGCCCAAAAAATAAAAAAAAGAGAATTAGATAATGCACGAGAAGAAGCAGATAATATTAAGAATATTGATTACAAAGCCATAAAAGAGAGATTGCTATCCGAAGAGAAAAAAGAAATTAGAAGCAAACAGCTTATAATTAGACGAGACAAATTGAAAAAGGAGCAGGAAATTATTAATCGGATTTTTTCTGATACTCTCACATCTTTACAGAAATCCCCAATTGATAATAAATACTTTTCTTTATTAGAGAATCTATCATTACAAGGAATTAAATTACTTGATACTAATGAAGTTATTTTGGCTTTTAATAAGCGGGACAAAGAATTTGTGGAAAGTAGGAAAAAAGTATTTGCAGATTTTATTCAAAAACGGATTGGAAAAATTAATTTTACTATTGAGAAATCAAAAGAGCCAATTTCTGGTGGAGTAATTATTTCTAATAAAGAAAGAAGTGTATTTTACTACAATAATTTTGAAGAGATAATAAGACGAAATCAAGATGAACTGGAACTGATGCTAATTAACAAATTCTTCAAAGTTTAATCCATTATTAATTCTCTCTTTGTGTATCTGTTGCGAACAATTCAAATATGAGAAGATAAAAACTTTGTAATTAGTAATTTGTCATTTGTAATTTTATTAGAAATTAGATATTTATAATTAGATATTTTGTAATCTGTTATTTATAAACAGTAATGGAGATGTTAATGAATATAGATAGAGCTATTGGTAAGATAATTTCTATTAACGGTCCTGTTATAAAAGCCAGTGGAATTGTGAAAAGTCGGATGAACGAGCAAGTAGAAGTAGGCCCAGAGAAATTAATTGGTGAAATTATTGAATTAGATAATAAAATTGCTACTATTCAAGTATATGAGTTGACAACTGGCTTAACTCCTGGGATGGATGTTTATTGCTTACAGCATCCGCTTTCAGTAGAATTAGGCCCTGGCTTGATGTCTAATATTTATGATGGCATACAGCGTCCATTAAAAGTTATTGCTAAAAAAACAGGAGCATTTATAGATAAAGGTGTATCTGTTGAGCCGTTGGATAGAAACAAAAAATGGCATTTTATCCCGAAAAACAAAAATGGCGATAAAGTTAATCCATTACATATTTTTGGCACAGTGAAAGAGACCAAGGTTATTGAACATAGATTGATGATTCCAGATGGAATTTATGGACAAATTATAGAAATTGCTGATCAAGGCGAATATAATGTAGATGAAGTCGTATGCAAAATTGATACTGGTGATAGTATAAAGGAATTGACAATGGTTCAGCGCTGGCCCATCAGACAGCCAAGACCAATAAAGAGTCGCATTAAGGCAAATGTCCCACTAATCACAGGACAAAGGATAATTGACTTTTTCTTTCCCATACCAAAAGGAGGAGCGTCTGCAATTCCTGGTGGCTTTGGAACAGGCAAGACCATTACTCAACATCAATTGGCTAAATGGTCAGATGCTGATATTATTGTTTATATTGGTTGTGGAGAACGTGGCAATGAAATGACGCAAGTATTAGAGGAGTTCCCGAAACTAAAAGACCCTCGCAATAATTTACCATTGATGGAAAGAACTATTCTGATTGCCAACACTTCCAATATGCCAGTTACAGCCAGAGAGGCAAGTATTTATACAGGCATTACATTAGCTGAATATTATCGTGATATGGGCTATAATATTGCATTGATGGCTGACTCTACTTCGCGTTGGGCAGAAGCATTGCGTGAAATTGCAGGACGATTGGAAGAGATGCCAGCAGAAGAGGGATTTCCTGCTTATCTCGCATCTCGTCTAGCTGAATTTTATGAGAGAGCAGGAAAGGCAGAAATTATTATTGGACGACAGGGCTCAATCACAGTAATTGGTGCGGTCTCTCCACCTGGTGGTGATTTCTCTGAGCCTGTAACACAGCATACAAAGAGATTTACACGCGCTTTCTGGGCTCTTGATAAAGAATTGGCAAGTAGACGGCATTTCCCTGCAATTAACTGGAATGATAGCTATAGCGAATATATAAACGACCTTAAAGAACAGTTAGACAAAAAGAGTGGAAATTGGTATGAATTGCGTAAAAATACGATGAATATTCTCAAAGAAGAAGAGCAATTGCAAAGAATAGTAAAGCTGGTTGGACCAGATGCTTTACCTGACAATCAACGACTTATATTGGAAATTGCTGATTTAATCAAAAAGGCATTTTTACAGCAGAATGCCTTCCACAATATAGATTCCTTTTGTCCAATGAAAAAACAGGTAAAAATGATGGAACTGATTATGGATTTTTATTATCAGGCAAAAGATGTAATACAAACAGGCATACCAGTAATGAGTGTTATGGAAATGGATATTGTTGATGAAATAGTCAGAATGAAAACACAAATTCCTAATGATAAATTAGAACAAATAGATGAATTAAGAGAACGAATCAAAGAGAGTTTGAAAAGTGTGCAGTATAGATATAGGTAAATTCCAGTTATGAGTTTTCTGCTTTTTCGTGTAATCTTGTGGCTAAAAATTTTTTATGAATGTATTACATATTAGCACGCCTCTATCATGGCGAGGGGGTGAACAACAATTATTATATCTTAATGAAGGATTGAGAAAGAGAGGAATTAACAGCTTTGTAGCTTGTCCTAAAAAAAGCGTTTTGTTCAGAAAATTACAATCCCAAAAGTACCCGGTTTTTCCTATAAATATAAAGTATGAATATGCACCAATTCCTGCTTTTAACATATATAAGATTATAAAAAGCGAAAACATTGATATTATCAACTATCACGATGCACACAGCTTAAGTATGAATGTTATTCTCTCTACTTTGTTCAAGATTAAAATAAGACGCATTTATACAAGACGAGTTGACTTTCATATACGGTTAGCCAGTCCATTGACACATCTCAAATATTTTCACAATTTAGATAAGATAATAGCAATTTCTAATGGCATAAAAAAAGTACTTTTATCAGATGGTATTCCTGATGAAAAAATAGAGATTATTCATTCTGGTATAGATTTAGAAAGATTATCAAATTCAACTGATACTGCTATTATAAGAGAGTTCAATATTAGAAAAGATGAAATAATATTAGGTAATGTTGCGGCATTAGCTCCACATAAAGACCAAGTAACTTTGCTCAAAGCATTTAAAAAAGTTGTTACAAAAATACATAATTGTCGCTTATTTATTATTGGAACAGGAGTGGAACGGAAAAACTTGGAACAGAACATTAAAAATTTAAATTTGGTTGGCAAGGTCTGTTTGACAGGTTTTCGTAATGATATAGGTGCATTTTATAAAAGAATGGATATTTTTGTTAGCTCTTCATATTTAGAGGGATTAGGCACTTCTACTTTGGATGCAATGTCTTGTGGACTTCCTATAGTCGCTACAAATACAGGTGGAATTCCAGAAATTGTACATAATAATGAAAATGGAATATTAGTCAATCCGTATGATGACAAGGGCTTGGCTTCTGCAATAATCAAACTTATGCAGAATAAACCACTAAGAATGGAATTTTCAAAGAAAAGCCTGGAAATTGTAAAGTCATTCTCAAAGGAGAAAATGATTGATTTGACACTACAATTATATCAACAACTAAAACCATAAACTATCATAGCGAGATAAATTGCAAATATACGCAATATATTTTTTGACAAAGATATTTTATATAAGATTTGTTCGGTTAAATATGTTCTAATCATTACTCATAAGTCAGTTCCTATTAAAAATCATCAATAG
>QMNM01000034.1 GCA_003647765.1 Candidatus Cloacimonadota bacterium | reverse complement strand
GAAAATTCAGAACTAAACTCATTATTGAATAATGTGTTAACAGAGGTAAGAAATTTTGCAGAACAACAATTAGAACATCTTTATCATTTGAATAAAATTGGTTCTGCACTTTCAGCAGAGAAGGACATAAATAAAATTTTTGAGATGATAATTGATGAAGCGATGAAATTTACCTCTGCTGATGGTGGAACGATTTATGTGCTTAGTAATGACGAGAGAAATTTAGAATTTGCCATTGCAGTTAATATATCTTTAAAAGTTCGTAAGGGTGGAACTTATGGCAAGATTGACTGGCCACCTGTGCCTATGTATGATAAATATAACAATCCTAATCATCATAATGTATCTACTTATGTAGCTCATACTGGAAAAGCAATGAACATTGAAGATGTCTATGATTTAGAAGGATTTGATATGAGTGGCACTAAAAAGTATGACGAAGCTAATGACTATCGTTCTAAATCTATGCTTGTAATACCTATGAGAAATCACGAGGATGACATTATAGGTGTATTACAACTAATCAATGCTCAGGATAATAACTGGAATGTAATCCCATTTTCTAAGGAAAAAGAGAGATTAGTGCTTTCTCTTGCATCTCAGGCAGCTGTGGCTTTGACAAATAAAACCCTTATCAAAGGATTACAGGACTTATTGGAAGCATTTATAAAATCTATTGCTAATGCCATTGACAAAAAATCTGCATATACAGGCGAGCATATAAGAAAAGTTGCTGAACTTACTATGATGATAGCTAATGCAATAAACAATGATGATGAAAATTGCATAGGCCTGCATTTTTCAGATGACCAATTGACTGAAATTAGGATTGCTGGATGGATGCACGATATAGGTAAAATCATTACTCCTGAAGCAATTATGGATAAATCAACAAAACTACAAACAATATTTGACCGCATTGAACTTATTGATACAAGATTTCAGGCAGTTAAAAAAGAAATAAAAATAAGATATTTAACAAAAGAATTGGAAATGTATAAAAGTGGTAATATAGATGAAGATAAAATAAAACAATTACATAAGGATCTTGATTTTCAGTTAGCAGAGATTGACAATTATTTAGAATTTCTTCGGTATATCAATATTGGCAGGGAAAAAATGGACAATAAAGAATTAGAAAAGCTGGAACATATTGCAAGTAAAAAAATACAATGGAATGATAATGATAGATTGCTTAATAATGACGAATTAGAGAATCTTTCTATTAGAAAAGGGACCTTAACAGGGAAAGAGTTCAGTATAATGAAGGCACATGCATATATTACTGAGAGGATGTTAATAGAATTACCATTTCCTAAAAAAATGAGGAATATACCTCTTTTTGCTTCTGCTCATCATGAGAGATTAGATGGCACTGGGTATCCACACGGACTTAAAGGAAAAGAGATTCCTTTGCAGTCAAGAATCATTGCTATTGCTGATATTTACGAAGCTTTGGTCGCACAGAACCGTCCATATAAAAAAGGAAAAACATTGTCAGAAGCACTTTCAATTATGGCAAATGATGTAAAAAATGGTAAAATTGACAAGGATATTTTTGAGTTATTCATAGATAAAAAGATTTATTTAGAATACGCTAAAAAGGAAATCAATCCTTCTCAAATTGATGAAGTGAATATTGAAAAAATTAAGGAAATCTATAAAAAATAATGTAAGAAACTGTTTAATTATGCTATGATCACTACATATTTTCTGTATCCTTTACGCTCTACTCCTTGTTTTCTGTGGTGAATTTACGCATTACGCACAATGTGATATGATACATAATTTATTAGCAAACAAGAATGTAATTTTAGCCTCAAACTCCCCAAGAAGGATTGAACTCCTAAAGATGTTGGGTATTGATTTTGTTTCTATTCCTGCTAATATTGAAGAAGCACATATAGACCTATCTCCTAAAAAATTTGTTGTGTTCTATGCTCAAAAGAAAGTGGAAGAAATTTCTGGACTACATAAAAATGCACTCATAATTGGAGCGGACACAATTGTTGTCATCAAAAATAAAATATTGGGAAAACCAGTGAACAAAAACCAGGCAAGAGATTATCTAAAATTGTTAAGTAATAACAGTCATTTTGTCTATACTGGGATTGGTCTTTATTATCAAGGTAAGATAATAACAGATTTTGAGAAGACAAGAGTCATTTTTCAAGTATTGTCAGATAAGGATATAGAAGAGTATATTAAGACAAATGAGCCAATGGATAAGGCAGGTGCTTATGGCATTCAAGGTTTTGGCAGTCAATTTATCAAGAGGATTGAAGGATGTTATTTTAATGTGATGGGTTTTCCTATTGCTCTATTTTATAGAATGTTAAAAAAATATTTGATAATCAACAGGTAAAGTAATTATCAAAATTAAATTATCATTTTTATTTCAATCCCGACTACAAATGTGTAGGACAAATATCCATTTTGTCACGGATATCTTAGATAGAAATAAATCTCTGTGTCTTTGGGTCTCTGTGGCAAAGCAATGGCTTTGGAACGCAATTTGCAGAGGTTAATTATGATAAAATATATCATTAAATTTTTTATATTTTTAGTAATACTCTTCATCCCAAAACTGAGCCAATGTGCATTTTTACAAATATCTCCATGTGCGGAATTAGCAGGCCTATCCAATATCTCTGGTTTAACAAATTCACCAGCATCCTGTTTCTATAATCCAGCTGTATTTCGCACAGATAATTTTTATTTCTCTTCCACTTATTATCAGCCATTTTCCATCCCTGATTTGATTTATAAAAATGCAATGTTAGCTTATGGCTATAAAAATGCTAATATGGTTTTGGCTCTACAAGATTTAGGCAATGACATATACAAAGAACAAACCGCACTCGTTTCAGTTAATTATCAAATTATAAAAAATCTTAAATTTGGTGTAAATGGACGGCTTCTTCACAAATCCATATCAATTTTTCAGAATAAAAATGCTTATCAAATTGATATTGGAACTCTGATGCAATTTGACAAATTCAAAATTTTTACCTCATTTTCTAATTTAACTTTTAGCAAATTGGATAATGAAACATTGCCTCAAGAAAGTCGCACAGGTATCGTTTATAATGTTCACGGCAACCTGTCAACAGCAGTTTCTTTTGTTAAAGAATTGGATTATCCATTTTCTTATCATTTTGCTGTCTCTTACAAACCATTTCAAATTTTCCAATTAAATAGCGGATTTCAGACAGAACCAAATGAGATATATGGCGGAATGACTGTTAGCTACAAGTTCTTTAATATCAGTTACGCAGTCAAAAATCATCAATGTCTAAATCTTACTCACTTTTTCACAATTGAATGTAAATTGTAAGCGTGGAGCGAAGAGCGTAATCTCTAATTTCAAATCCCTGTGCTGTAATGAATTCTCTGTAAGGAGGCATATTTTTTGTGTCTTTTTGTGTGTTTTCGTGGCTAAAAGGAGTGAGTGTGAAAAAACTAATCCTAATAATATTTTTATTTCCGTACATTCTTCTTGCCGATGAAGGCGACCTGGAAAAATTATTCACAAACGAAGAAGAGACCTACAAAGAGACAGAATTACATGACTATCTCCAACAATTAAAGAAAGATAAATTAGACATCAATAAAGCCACATCAGAACAGCTACTTACATTCCCTTGGTTGTCCAAAACAGAAGTGAGTATAATTATTAAACTTCGTACACGGCAACTAATTACAAGTATGCAAAATTTGATTGATGCTGGGATTTCTCCAGAAATTTGTACTGAAATTGAACCTTACATAACTTTTCCTACAAATGAAAGCCAAACAAAAGCCATGTACAAGCCAATACAAATAAAAAGCAGAATTCGTTTCCAGAATAAATTTGATTCGCCTTATGACAATCCCTTAAAATTATATCAACGCCATCAATTTTATTGGAATGATTACACTTTATCATTGCTTTCTCAAAAAGATGAGGGTGAAAATGACTATTTAGATTTCTGTTCCGCATCTTTACAAAAAGAGGATTTTGGCATAATCAAAAAAGCAATTATAGGCAATTATCGTTTAGCCATTGGACAAGGTATTCTTTTTGCTCCAAAAATTGGTTTGTCAAAAGGTGGTGAGACAACAAGACAGCCAGTCAAGTCCTTCGGAATGCTAAAGCAATATACAAGCACAGCTGAATCATTCTCTCTATTTGGTGGAGCAAGTCAATTCCAATGGCGAAAATTATCCATTTTACCATTTTATTCACAATACAAACTTGATGCAAGTGTTATCAATGATTCTATCAACAATATTGACATTACCGGATTCCATCGCACTGATACGGAGAAAGATAAAAAAAATGCTATAGAAGAGCGATTGTACGGAATTCATTTGCAATATGGGAATAAAAAATATATTGGCTTAACTGCTTTCAAATATAAATTTGATAAGCCATTTCTTGATAAAGAATATCCACAAGAACAGATATTGTTTGGAATTGACTATTCTTTATTATTAAACCGATTTTGTCTTTTTGGAGAAATGTCTATAACAGATAGAAGCAAAAGGCGTAAAGCATATTTAGTCGGACTTTCATTACTGGAAAAGAGATTTGAAAATTTGATTATAGTTTATGATTACGATAAATATTTTCCAACCTATCATGGCAATCCTTTTCACAATTCTTCTAATTATGATAATCAAAAAGGTATCTATTATGGGATATTATTTCGTCCAGCAAAAAAAAGCAAATTAAATCTATACTTTGACATATACAATTTTCCTAAAGAGAGATATTTTGAAAAAATGCCAACCTATGGAGTGGATAAATTTCTGCAATTTGACCAAAAATGGAAAGATAATAAGATCCGAATTACAGTAAGAAATCAGGATAAAGAGACATATCAGAACATTGAGGACAGCAAAAAGATTTATAGTTTTCAGCGAACTAGTTTACGAAGTGACTTTTGGCATTATTTACAGAAGAATGTCAGATTGCGGCTTCGGGCTGAATACAGTTACGAAGATTATGAGTCAATCAGTAAATATGATGATGGGTTTCTATTTTTTCAGGAGATAAAGATTGTATTTTTCAAAAGATGGCAAAATCTCATTCGTTTTACTCAGTATCGGTCAAATGATATAACTTTGTATATGTATGAAAATGATATTGATGGTATTATGCTTAATTCACAATTTTCTGGCGATGGCTTCTTCTGGTTTTTATTACTAAAATATCGTATTACTAATTATTTATCATTGCAGTTTAAATACGCAGAAGATTTATGGAAAACTGATAAGTTATACAACAATAATCAGATAAAGTTTTTGATAGATATGAAAATTTGATAGTTGATGATTTATTGTTCATTTACTCAAACAACAAGAACCATAAACAGAACCAATCTCATCTTATTGGAATGATACAGTTTTTACATATTCTGTATAATTCATTAGTATTATAAGCAAATTATTATAACAGCGATTTATTGGGAGAGATGTCTAATGAAAAATCAAAATAATAAAGAAGGACGACTTTACAGATTTAGTATGATTGTAAGATTCATTACTATTAGTTTTGCATTATTTGCTTTCTTTTATGCTTTATTTGTAATCTTCTTCAAAACATATAGGGATAGCAATCTCTTCATTAAGATAGTTCCTTTTGTAATACTTTTTCTAGTTACAAATACTCTAATAAAAAATCTATTCTCTGTTAATAGTATTTATATAACGGACTCGTATATTCAATTTAATTATTTATTATCAAAAAATTTGAAAATATATTGGGATAAGTTGGTGAAGTTAGAATTTATTGTAAAGGGTGGTAGAAAGATTTTGCTCACTTATGAAGATAATGGCAATATAAAAAATGTAATTATTCCGAGAGCATTTCCTCAATTGATAGAAATATTAAACAAGATTGCTTATTATTCCAAGCATATTGAATTAGATGACTTTATGAAAACTGTAATTACACCTATAAATGAATAGGAACCATATCAATAGATTAGTCATTACACTCATCTATTCATTCCAGGTCTACATTTTGTTTTCTGTGGCATAATTCTCTTTCTGTGTCCTTTGTGTCTCTGTGGTGAATTTACGCCCTACGCCCTACGCATTACGCCCTACGCTCTACGCATTACGCCCTACGCTCTTTTTCCCTAAATATCTATCTCTTTCACTATAAATACATCCGCAATATTGTTGACGATACATTTTTTCTGATTTAGACAATTCAATGCCTTCTTTCCATAGTTTCCGAAAATCCTGATAGTAAAATTTCACACCATATTTATTAGCTAAACTTTGAGCAATATCAATAATTTGCTTATGATTCTGAAATTTACTATAAAGAAGAGTAGTAGTAAAATAATCAAATTTGCCTCGTCTTGCATATATAGCCGTATTTAGCAATCTATCATAATAACAATATTGACAACGATTATTTTCACGAAATACGACATTGCGAAGAAATTCTTCAAGCTTATAATTATCTTTATAAATAATATTAAAATTATGATTTTCTGAGAATCTTTTTACTTCATGCAAACGCCTTTTATATTCAGTATACGGATGAATATTTGGATTATACCAAAATCCCATTACTTGAAAATTTTGCCTTATTAAATTGTCATAAGGAGCAATTAAACAAGGTGCACAGCAGATATGAATGAGAATTTTATTGGACATTTTTTCCTTCTGACTCCTGTTTCCTGATTTCTGTCTCCTGATTTCTGTCTTCTGACTCCTGTCTCCTGATTTCTGTCTCCTGATTTTACTTCTGACCATTTCTTTGTTCGTATATCATAAATAATTCTAATTCCTTTGCCTAATTCCATTTTTTTTGTGCTGATTGCCATAATCTTTTGTGGCGGATTATCAATAATCTGTAATTCCCATCTGTCTAAAAATTCTCGTTCAACTTCTATTTGTTCTAATAATCTATCTAGATCAGTTATCCATACACCTGTTTGTTGATGGTATTGTTCGCAGACATTCCATAACTTTATAATTATTGGCTTTGGCTCTTCTTTCAGTTTCTTTGTATATTTATTATATGAATAGATTAGAACAATAGTTATCACAATAATCATAAATACAATAAATAAAAATTCTGGTGCAGTAAAACCATTGTTCTTTCTCATCTGAAAAATACCTATTCCCAATTTTTTTCTATTATACTTCCTTTTTTCGGATCATTTTTAACCTTTAAATAAACAGGGATTTCCTGCTGAAATTCATCTACATGAGAAATAATCCCAACAATTCTATTTTCCTTATATAATGATTTGAGAGTATCTAAAACGATTTGTAGAGATTCATTATCCAAAGTTCCAAAGCCCTCATCCAAGAAGAAGAAGTTTTGATTAGTATTTGCCAACTTCTGTATATTATCCGCTAAAGCAAGAGCCAAAGAAAATGCAGCTTGAAATGTTTGTCCGCCAGAAAGGGTCTTCACATTTCTGATTCTTCCATCATTTAAGAAATCCTTTATCTGAAACTCATTATTCTCATTTAATTCCAAACTTAAATTTTGACGAGTTAGCTTATGAAAACGATGATTAGCAGAATTGCATAAGTTCTTCAAATAAATAGAAGATACATAATTCACAAAGCCACTTTCTCTAAACAGTTTTTTTAATGTATCAATATCACTAGCCCTATTTTCTAAACTCTCTTTATCCTTTTCCAAACTAAATTTATTCTGCAAATCTTGCCGCATTCTTTCAATATTACCTTTTACATTCCCTAACTGCTGATTTTTCTCTTCTCGCGTTCTGTTCATATTTTCTATATCCAGAATGAGTTGCTGATGAAAATCCGCATCATAAATCCTGCCAACTCTTTCTCGTTCAAACTGTTCCAATTGCACTTTAACTTCATTCAAATTCTGCCAAAAACAAGTAATTTCTTTTCTCTCCTTATCAATATTTAAATTCCATCCAAGAATTTTCTCAACTGTGTCTATATTATCATAATTTTTTTCTTTTATCCTTTCATTTAATTCCATATCAATATTTTCTTGATTATTATGCAGTTGTAAAAGGTTCTTCTCATCAGATAGTATTTCTCCATTTAATCTATTCTTTTGCTCTTTTAACTGCGTCAATTCATCTTCGGCATTTTTGTAATCATTCTCAATTTCATTATATTGTTGCAGGAATACTGTAATTTCTTTGTGTAACCACTCATTACTCATTTCTCCAAAATCTCTATAACTTAAAATAGTTATCTGACTAAACAAAATATCTCTTTGTGCCTTTTTAGTCGTATGCTCTTGTTTAGTTTTTTCTAATTTTTCTTGATACTCTTCTTTATCATGCTTTTTTCTATTAAAGCTTTCTTCCAAACTTTCCTTCTTATTTTCCATATCCTCAATTTCTATTTTCAATTTTTCCGCCTTATTGAAAACATTAGAAACAGCCATTTCATCATCAGGCTGATATTTTTGCCATTGAAATCCTCGTATGTGCTTTTGTAAATTTTTATTATAATTTGCTAATTCTGCGTTTTTTTCCTGAATCATATTTTCTTTATCATTTATCTGTGCAGAAATGATGTTAAGCTGATTAACAATATCGCTAATAGATTTAAACGCCTTTTTCAAATTCTGCTTTTGTTCATTATCTATCTTTAACTGATTTTCAACATTTTCAATATTCAAAATATTAGGATGCACTATTGAACCACAAAGAGGACATGGCTTTCCTTGTTCCAGCTCTGATACATATTCAGAAAGTTTATTCTGTATCTGCAAATGACTAATTTTATTGTCAGTTAATTCTATCTCCATTTCAATATCATCTTTCTTATCCATCAAAATGCGTATAATTTTGTCAATTTGTAAATTCCGTGGTATTTCATTAAACATTTTAGAAACAATTTCTTGATTAAGTAATACAAATTTTTTGTCAATGAAAGAGTCGTATTCTCTTTTGAACTTTTGAACTTCATTTTCCAAAGTTTTTATCATTTTCAACAGATGATTTTTTTCTGTGAACCACTGTCGTATTTCTGCAAGTTCTTTTAAATCAGGGACTTCTTTTTTCTTAGTCTTGACCAATTCAGCTATAGTTTTGATTTGTTTATGCATATTTTCTATCTCTATATTTGTATCTTTTAAAAATTCCTCCTCTTTTTTAATCTGTTCATCTAATTTATTTATTGCCTTGTCCAATTCTTTAATTCTGATAATTTTCTTTAATTCTTCAGATTTTTTTATCAAAGCATCTCTTGATTCATACTCTTCTTTTATCTCATTAAACTTATTCTCACTTTGCTTTAATTGTATTTTTATCCTATTGAAATTATCCCTTTTATTTTTCAAATTCTCTTCACATTGTTTAATCATTTTTTCATTTTCTTTTTTATTATCCAGAATATACTTAAAATTCATAACACAGATTTCATAATTGCGAAGTTGACTCTCTCTTTCTTTATATTCGTTTTCCTTGCTCTCTAATTTAGAAAGTTCACTTTTCTGTTTTTCAATCTTCTCAAACAAGTTCTTAAGAGCATTGAG
>QMNM01000033.1 GCA_003647765.1 Candidatus Cloacimonadota bacterium | reverse complement strand
TTCCAAGGTCGTTTAAACGCGATGCGTTTGTAAAGTCGGCATTTGGTTCGCGTCTAATCTATACAGCGAACATAAGCAATAAAGAGATGACCAGAGAATATATACCTGTGGATTCAGAAACCGCCTGTCCAACAAGCATTGTTCTTGTTAAAATACCAGCATTTTCAGGTGAACGAGCAATACCTTCACAGGTTTTTCCTGCTGCAAAACCTTCTCCAACACCAGGGCCTAATGCTCCCATTCCCATACAAAGTCCTGCTCCTAATAAAGATGCTGCCTTAATAATTGCCTGTGCTAATGTAATTCCTTCCATTATTACTCCTACATATATTTTTTACATAATAAATTTAGAAAATTATACTTACGACAACTAGCTTACCTGATAATTAACTAAATTTACTATAAGTTACATTAACTTATAAATGCTTAATTAATACCATATTATTCTGTCAATAAAGTATAGAACCAAACCTTGTTTTCTATAAATTTGCTGTCAATAAAGAGTTTGAAAGAATTGCAAGTAAGCGAACTAAATCAAACAAAGTGGTCTAAAGAACGCTTTATCATCGGTGTTTTGTCCTACGAAGTTTTAACGAACTAGGATTACACCATCGCAACACAACTTAACAAACTAGAATTAAAAAATGTTTTTTAGAACTTGAAAAATTAAAACAAATTGATAATAATTCAATATTAAAAAATTTTTTTGCGTAAGGTCAAATAAGATATGAAAACTAATGAAATTTATCAAGGCGATTTCTTTGAACTAATAAATCAAGTTGATGACGACTCAATAGATCTTATTATATGCGATGGTCCGTATGGTGTAACTGAAAAAAAATGGGACAAAATAAATAATATCCAAGAATTTAATATTAGTGTAATAAAAATATTATCTAAAAAATTAAAAACTGGTGGAGCACTTTATCTTTTTGGTAAACCAGATTGCATTGATTTTATTGATTATAGGCCTTATTTAATATTAAATTCAAAAATTGTTTGGTATCAGCCAAGCAGATTAGCACAAGGAAGAATTAATTATACAAATAATTATGATATAATTGCTTATTTTACAAAAGGGAAAGCAAAAACTTTTAATTTAGACGATATAAGAGTACCACAATTAGTGGAGTTAGAACATAGAAAAAGATGTGAAAATGTGCCGTCAGTAGTAAATGGTAAATTTGGTAAGACAAAATTCAATGAAAAAGGCAAAAATCCCGGGGATGTTTGGGGAGATATTAAGCAGCTTACTTATAAATCAAAAGAACTCATCAGTAGAAAATATTTGCACACAATCCAAAAACCTAAAAAACTTATTGAGAGAATAGTGAAAGCAAGTTCAAATGAAAGGGAATTAGTTTTAGACCCATTTGCAGGAACTGGCACAACTTTGGTAGTTTGCCAAGAATTAAAAAGAAATTATATCGGATTTGAGATAAATCCTGCTCTGGTTTCTATTTGTAAAAACCGCTTATACTTGGGAGATGTATACTATAAAATCAAGATGGCTTAAAATGTCTTTATTATTGTGTTTTGCGTTTAGTTATTTATTTGGCCAGATGGGGAAAAATCCCGACTCGGGTTTTCCAAACTCGAGTCGAGATTTCACCGTTTAAAAAAGCAGGTAAAGACACCACAGATTTAGAAAACCAAATAGATGTAATGGTTTATAAATTATACGAGTTAACTTATAATGAGGTTAAAATCGTAGATACAGAATTTGATAATGTCTTGGAATCTTTTGGTTTGAGTAAAGCGGATTACGGACAAATGAGCGTGGCGAAGTTGGCAACAATCCAAATCTCTGAACTTGAACAAAAAAAATTTAAAGAGAGATAAAAATAGGAAATATTATGCGAGTTTTAGTTCAAAGGGTAAAAGAGGCATCAGTAAGCATTGGCAATAATAATGTATCTCAAATTGGAAAAGGTTTATTGATATTTCTTGGAATAGGAAAAAATGATAATATAAAACAAGCAGAGTTTTTAGCAAATAAGTGTGTGAATTTACGTATATTTGAAGATGCTCATTCAAAGATGAATCTCAGTGTAAAAGATATTCAAGCTGAGATTTTGTTAGTATCGCAATTTACACTTTATGGGGATTGTAATAAAGGAAATCGTCCAAGTTTTGATAAAGCAGAACTACCTGAAAATGCAAAAAAATTATACTTAAAATTCGCAGAATTATTAGGCAATTACGGTGTTAAGCCAAAGATGGGTAAATTTTCAGCATATATGCAGGTAAAACTGATCAATGATGGTCCTGTTACTTTTATGATTGAAAAATGATAATGGACATTGCCACAGAGACACAGAGAGAAATAATTTTGGTGTTGCATACGCTTTACGCACTACGCATATTCGTGGTTAATTTTCAATCATTTCGTCTTCTCGCTAAATGTTGCTTATATGTATTAGAGAATATATGTCGTCCTTTTCTAGCGAAGAAGTAGTAGTAATCAGTATTTGCTGGATGTATAGCAGCTTTGATTGACATCAGCCCTGGATTGCAAATAGGTGTTGGAGGTAATCCCAAATAACGGTATGTATTATAAGGAGAGTTAATTTTTAGATCCTTATAATATATCGTCTTACGAAATATCTTTTTCTGTTCAAGTGCATAAGCAACTGTTGGGTCTGCTTGTAATAGCATATTTCTCTTTAATCTATTATGATAAACCCCAGAAATGATAGGCCGCTCATTATCAAGCATTGTCTCTTTTTCTATGATAGAAGCTAATTTAATAATATTGTATAAAGAATCAAAGCATGGGACTTTATGAAACAATGGATAAACCTGTTTTCTGAAATTATGTAATATTGCCTTAATAATCATCTCTTCTGTAAAATCGCTTGGGATGTAATAAGTGTCTGGAAAAAGAAAACCCTCCAAATTAGATGCATTTATCCCTTGAGAATGAATGAAAATAGTATCTACTACTAAACTATCAAAGCGATTTTGATTTATAAGATGTTTGTCCGAAATGGATTTGTCTTTGAAATGATTTGCTAATAATTTACTAATCTCCTGTAAATTATAGCCCTCTGGAATAACAACCTTATATTTAACTACTTGTCCATTTGCAAGTTTATCTATTACCTTATTTATAGTATAATTGTCAGAGAACTGATACAAACCACTTCCTAATTTACCATCTAGTCCCCTTAGTTTTGTAATTATTAAAAATAGCGATTTAGAAGATATAATCCCTTTATCTTTTAGCATCCGGGCAATTTCTCTTGTAGAACTTCCTTTATCAATGTATATCTCAGCAAAATTTATCTTGTAAGGTCTAAAAACTCTGATACTATTTATTACAATAATAGATAGAAATACCAATATTAAAATATATGAATATCCCTTTTTCATAATTATATAAGCTGTGTTACATACTGACTTTTATTTTGCCACAGAGACACAAAGGACACAGAGTAATTTCTATTTTTCCTTAAAAGTAACAGAATGAATATGATTGTGCTATGGTTGTTTAATTTTGCTCTTGTAAGTAATCTTGTAAGATGATTGCTGCTGCAATTTTGTCTATGTCTTTTTTATGTCCTTTTAATTTTTTGCCTGATTGATGAAATATTTGCTGTGCCTTACGTGACGAAAAACTCTCATCGTGAAAAGTAAAAGGAATATCAACTTTCCTTTTTAACATCTGAGCGAATTCTCTTATTTTTTTGCATGTTATACTATCCTCACCTTGAACATCTGTAGGTAATCCAATAATAATCCTTTCCACTTCTTGCCGTGCAATAATATTCTTAATTTCATCTATGAAATTGATTTTCTTTGTATCAATTGTCTTGTAAGGATAAGATATAATTTGTAATTTGTCAGTAAGAGCAATACCAATTCTGCGACTACCAAAATCTATACACATCAATCGTGCCATAATAGAAACTTCAAAAAATATAATAATCTAACATCTCAATTACAGGTTTAAAAACAAAATAAAATTACTGTTAGAATTCATTTTTGGATTGCGATTATTTACTCCTCTGTGGTTTCAGTTTCCTCCTCTTCATTTACAGCTTCTTGCCTTTTTTCAAAATGTTTCCTAATTTCCTCAATTTCTTTAGCGTGTTCTTCCACTTCTTGTTTTTTGTCAGAAATTTCATCAAATAAGTCAGTCAAGTATTCGTCTTTAGCATATTCATCTTTGTTCTCATAAACATACTCACCAACTTTTTGTAGCAATCCATTGATTTCTGATCCTATAGAAGTAATACTTAGTTTCAGTTTTGACAACTTTGCAACATATTCTGCTGCACCAGCAACTTTAGAAAGTGTAATACTTACATCTTTTTTCGCCTTATTTAATAGAGCTTTTATATCCATCTTTTTCTCCTTACTTATTTTTCCCAAAATTTAAAATGTTTATTACCTATGTCAAAAAAAAATTATTCTGATATTTGCCAATTAAGAGCATTAAAAGTCGTGATGCTTAATGTATGCTAAAATTTCTCCAACTGTATAAAGAGATCCAGTTATACAAATCATATCCTTATCTGTGGCTAAATCTAAAGCCCTCTTATATCCTTCTATAACATTGTCTGCTATATGATACGGCTTATGAGTCATTTTCACGATTTGCTCTAATTTGCTCAAATCTGCCGCTCTATCCGAATGTGGAGTAGAAATCACAAATTCATCAGCCACTATAGACAATCTTGCTACCATTTTCCTGATATTCTTGTCGCCTAAAATCCCTATCAATACAATCAATTTTCTATAAGAATATATACTTTTTATGCTAGAAACTAATGCGTTTATTCCATCCGGATTGTGAGCACCATCAATAACTACTTTCGGCTGATTTCTGATGAGTTGTAATCGTCCTGACCATTTGATAGAGAGTAATCCTTCTCTTATTGCCATTTCATCAGGTTTCTGTCCATATAAACTGAATAAAATTACAATTGTAAAAACTGCTAATGCACAATTAAAAATCTGATATGTTCCAGCAAGATTTATGTATAATTTATTAAATGTTAGATTAAAGCGTTGTATTTGCATACTAAATGAACTGCCTGTTTCTGTATATTTAACATTTTCAATTTTCACTTCCTTTTCCATAAGATAATACTGGATTTTTGCCTCTTTTGCTCGCTGTATAATTGTGTTTTGAGCACTTCTCCTCATAATTCCTAAAACTAATGGCACGCCTTTTTTGATAATTCCAGCTTTCTCATTAGCAATCTTTGACAAAGTATTGCCCAAACTTTTTGTATGCTCGTAGTCAATATTTGTAATTACAGTAATTACTGAATTTACAAGATTCGTTGCATCTAATCTTCCACCCATTCCAGTTTCCATAATAGCATAATCAACACCTTTTTCATAAAATATAGTAAAAGCCAGGCCCGTGGCAATTTCAAAGAATGTAGTATCATATTTGTCATAGAATTGTTTGTATCTTAAATAATGACAAAGGATTTCCTGTTCTGACACTTCATTCTTATTTATACGAAATCTCTCTGTAAAATCAACTAAATGCGGAGATGTATTCAATCCGACATTATATCCATTAGCAAAAAGTATAGATTCTATCACGGCTGAACTAGAACCTTTGCCATTAGTACCAGCAATGTGAATTGCTCTTAATTTTTGTTCAGGATTGCAGATTGCATCTAAAAAACTACGAATACGATTCAGGTTAATTTTTCTGTCACCGCCTCGTTTTTGATAAATTAAAGATAAAAATTCATTATAGTTCATATAATTCCTATTTGTTAGCCACAGATAAACATAAGGCGTAATGCGAAAGGCGTAGTGCGTAATGCGTAGTGCGTAATGCGTAATGCGTAGTGCGTAGAGCAACACCAAGATTATTTTCTCTCTCTCTGTGTCCTTGTGGCAATCAAAGATATTGTGTGGAATGCTACACTATTTCCATACGCCTTCAATTTTCTCTCCACAGAATCTACATTTATTATTCTCAATATTTATCTCACTAATTTGATAGCCCTCTCGTTTTATCAATAATTTTCCACAATGAGGACAATATGTATTTTCTGCATCAGTACTAATATTTCCAATGTACACATATTTAATTCCTTGTTCTAATGCAATTTCTCTTGCTTTTACAAGAGTTTTCAAAGGAGTTGGCGGTCTATTTAGCAATTTATATTGTGGAGAAAACCTGCTAAAATGCAAAGGATAAGATACACCTAAATTATCCTTTATCCAGCAACACATCTGCCTTATATCATCCGTATTATCATTTGCTTGTGGGATAACTAAATTTGTAATCTCCAGCCATACTCCGAGTTCATCCAGGATTTTCAGACACTCCAAAACCGGCTGAACCTTTCCAGTAGTATATTCCCGATAAAATTTCTTAGAACCTTTTAAGTCAACATTAGCCGCATCAATATATTTTGCTAATTTTCGCAATGGCTCCGGATTGATATAACCACAGGTAACTAAAACAGTTTTTATCCCTTCTTCTCTAGCTAACTTTGCTATATCCAACATATACTCATAAAAAATAGTAGGTTCAGTATAAGTAAAAGCAATACTTTTACATTTATATTTCTTTGCTAAATCTACAATCTCAATAGGCGTATAATGGTCTGGTGTTACATCCTTTGGGTCTGTTTGAGAAATTTGCCAATTTTGGCAAAATATACATCGTAAATTACATCCAACAGTGGCAATAGAAAGAGCATAGGACTTAGGATAAAAATGGAACAATGGTTTTTTTTCAATTGGATCAATATGAATGGCAATTGGCTGATTATATACAAGAGAATAGAGTTTTCCTCCGATATTTTTCCTAACTTTGCATATTCCAGTTTCACCATCTTTCAGCACGCAATAATTTGGACAGAGCTCGCATTTGACAAGATTATGTTTTAATTTTTTATAAAAGTCCGCTTCTTTTAGAAGTTCCACTTTGTCATTTTTGCCAGCAATAATTCCGATGCTAATCAGGATAAATATTATTATAAATCCTATATACAATTTTTTCTTTTTCATAATAATGTATCTACTATAAAAACCATTAAAATGGTTAAAATGGGCTTATTGTATTCTCTTACCCACAACTGAAGTTGTTGGCTTTTTGAAATTACTATCAGCGATTATTCGGTGGATAAGAAGCCCACAGTTTTAACTGTGGGTAAAATGTAAAAAAACCTAATTCTAACCTATTCAGTGCTTTTTAGACTAGGATCATTAGTTTTTTGAAAATTTTTATTGTAAGTTAATCCTTGCACTATCTGCGCAAGGTCAGTGAATAACACTGATAAAAAATTATAAAATAATAAAGACCTGTCAGCGTTTTTCAGTGGGCTATTCTCTGTTTTTGATTGTAATGATAGCCAAATATACAAGTTAAAGATTCTATTTATCATCTGGCTTGGCAGTGGTCTCATTTTGATAATAGTCAAAAAAGGTGTAAAAAATACTGACATTTTCGCTAAATACTTTTAATCCAATTAGAATACTAAATGCTTTAATAAAAAATATGCCACTAAAATGATAAAAGAAATGCTTGCCAATTAGGATTCCATTTAAGCCAAAACCAATGATAATTATTAGAGCAGAAATTTCTATAATAGTGAACATTTTGGAGCTTAGTTTTTCCTGAACAGTTTCAAATCCATAGATAATTATCAATCCAATTAAGGCAGTGGCTAATATTACTCCACCCTGAAACCCACCACCAGGTGAAACATCAGCATTATAAATTAAATATAATGCATAAATGCAAATAAAAGGATATAATTTGCGAATTGCTAAAAATATAATAGATGAATCTTTCATGTTAATTTGCCATAGAGCGTATAAATGTTGTGACTGTGTAAACTATTCTGCGAAAGTCCTGATATTCATCTTCGATTCAGTAAAAGTTTCACACCAATAGCAGCAGTAAGTAATAACATTACCTCGCCAAAAGTATCATATAATCTATAATCAAGATAGATAGCAGTTACAATATTTTTGCATTTAGTTAAAGAAAATCCATTTTGCAGGTAATTATTGTCAACAAAAAAACTGTCCTGCTTACTAAAATTGATAATGGAATATATCAAAATAAATAGAAGCAAACTAATAAGTATAATTTTTTTTATGTTCTTTTTCATTGGCTAATTGTACTATAATTTAGACGCGAACTAAATACTGACTTTACTGACCCATCGCATTTAAACGACCTTGGAAGGTCGTTCTACAAAGATTTAATTTATAAAAGGGATAAAAAAGGTTCGCGTAAGTTCGTTCAGTTCGTATTAGTCCGCGATTGCAAGTTCGCGATTGAGTAAGAGATTAAACGCAAACTAAACGCTAACTCAACAAACTTATCGCAAAAGATTTAATTTATAAAAAGGTTCGCGTGAGTTCGTATAGTTCGTATTAGTCCGCGATTGCAATTAAGTTTGTCCTATAATCAGTTAATATCCTTTTTCATTTGCTCAAATTCTTCCTTGGAAACCTCTCCTTTAGCATATCGTTTCTTCAAAATATCTAAAGCAGTTTCGCTATCATCAAGTTGATTTTTCTTTTTAGACAAAATAATTATTACAATAATAATTATCATCAGAATAAAGAATGGATTTATGAGAAAGAAGAATCTAAAAGGGAAATTATCCCAAAGATTGAAAGGTACTGCCAATAAAGGCAGAAATATTATTACAAATGAGATGAATATTAGAATTATTGTTTTCATTAGACAATCCTTATTTATTTTAAGCCAGAAATTATTAGATATGTAAAAATTGTCAAAAAAATTGAGGGACAGTGATTAGCTGTCTCTCAATTAGATGATATTTACTTTAATTCATCACAATGTCCACATCATTTATGCATTCTCCTGTGGATTTCATAAGGTCGCCTGCCATCTTTACCAATCATTCCTTCAGCCCAATGTACAAAAGGAAAATCACCTAACTTCTTCTTTTGTTCGTCTGTTAGAATTTTCATAAAATCAGTACGAAAATCAAGTCGTCTCTTCCACATTTCAGATCTTATGTCCATAATTTCGTCAATCTTATTTTTAGCAGTGGTAATGTCTTCTTTTTTCAATAAATCGCGTAATTCAATTTTAACATTATTCAGTCTATGGTCATAATCATTCATATCCTTGTCCAGTTTCGTCTTTAACTCATAAAGCTGATCTTTTTGTGCATCAGTCAGGTCCAAGTCCTCAAAACAAGGATGATGTCCTTTATCCATCTCCGCTATTTCAACTTGTGATGATTTCATATACTTCTGTTGTTCACGTGCTCCTCTCTGAGCATAGATACTTGTAACCATAGCAAATATCAAGATACTTACTATGATTGTTGTTATGGTTGTTCTTTTCACTTTCATTCTCCTTTCTTGGTTGCAGCTAAGTCCTTTTTATTCTAAATATACTTAATTAGCCACGAATAACACGAAGAAACACGAATAATTTTCTACTGAAATATTCCTATTGGAAGACACAAAGAAAACACACAGGATGCGTTGGATTTTGTATTGCAGACAAACACAACTATAATTGTATTGTAGTTTGCCATATCTAATCTCTCTCCTGATTCTTTATATGATTCTT